>JACQMU010000079.1 GCA_016203425.1 Candidatus Woesearchaeota archaeon | reverse complement strand
AATGTTGTTGTTTTCTTTTTGTTTTGCTCCTGCAAGGTCTGCTTTTCCGTCGTCAACAATAGCCCATCTTTTTGGGTGAGCTGCCGTGCATGCTGCTGCGCCGATGCAATTTGCTCTGTCAAAAACAATTTTGTACTTCTTCTCTGTCATCATGCATCAACCAGTATTTTGTCTCCATCTATTTTTACTGGATATGTTTGTACTTCGCATTGTTGTTGTGATTTTCCTGTTTTTAGGTCGTATGAAAATCCGTGCCATGGGCAAACAATGCAATCTCCTTCTATTGTTCCTTCGCTTAGTGGTCCTCCTGCATGCGGGCATTCATTATTTATTGCGTAAACTTTTCCATCTTTTTTGAATAGTGCTATTGCTTTTCCATTAATTTCTACTTTTTTTCCAGTATTCTCAGATATTTCATTTACTTTTGCTGCTTGTGTGTATGTCATTTTTGTTCCTCCTGTTATTCTTGTAAGAATCGAATGAGTAATCTTACGCCGTATCCTGTTGCGCCTTTTTTGAGATAGTGTTGGTCTTCTTTTGCCCATGCTGTTCCTGCTATGTCTATGTGTGCCCATGGTGTGTTTTTTATAAAGTTGTTGAGGAATGCTGCTCCAGTGATTGCTCCCGCATCGCGTCCCCATGTGCTGAGGTTTCTGACGTCTGCAATGTCGCTTTTTACTGCTTCTTTGAATTCTTCTGTGAGTGGTAGTTGCCATATTTTTTCTCCTGTTTGTTTTCCTGCAGTGATGAGTGAAGTGATGAGTTTGTCGTCTGTTCCCATGATGCCGGCGTATGTTGGGCCGAGTGCAACAACGCATGCTCCTGTGAGTGTTGCTAAATCAATTATTGCTTTTGGCTTGAATTCTTCGGCGTATGCGAGTGCGTCTGCGAGGATGACGCGGCCTTCTGCATCTGTGTTTGCTACTTCTATGGTTTTTCCGCTGTAAGTGTGTATTATGTCTCCTGGTTTGTAGGCTTCTCCGTTTATCATATTTTCCGTGCAGGGTAATACGCCGATTAAATTAACTGGCAGTCTGAGTTCTGCTGCTGCTTTGAATGTTCCTATGACTGCGGCTGCTCCTGCCATGTCCATTTTCATTGTTTCCATGCCTGTTTCTGTTTTTATGTTGAGTCCTCCGCTGTCAAATGTGACCCCTTTTCCAACAAGTGCTATTGATTTGTCATTGCTTCCTTTGTATTCTAAAATAATTAGTCTTGGTTCGAGTGAGCTTCCTTTGTTGACTGCGAGGATTGCGTTCATGTTAATTTTCTGAAGTGCTTTTTTATCATATGTTGTGATTTTGATTGGTTTTGGCAACTTTTGTGCAGCTTGCGCAAGTGTGGTTGGGGTTATGTGTGATGCTGGCTGGTTGACTAAGTCTCTGACAAGGCATGTTGCTTCAGTAATTATTTTTGCTGTTATTGCTGTTTTCTCAACCAGTGTTGGGTTTTTCTGTTCAACGAGTGTTAATGATTCAATTGTTGTTATTTTTTCTTTGTCAACTGTTTTGTACTCGCTGAAGTGATACGCAGAGAGTATGCTTGCTTCAACTACTGCTGTTGTTTTTTCTTCTGTTGTTGCGTGATAATTTATTGTGTGTAGGTTTGTTGCGCAGTTTGTGAATCGCATGTTTTTTGCGCTTAGAATTGCTGTTGCTGTTGCGCGCCGTAGTTTTTCTGTGTCAAATTCTTTTTGTTTTCCAAGCCCCACAATGATTAAGTTGTCAAATGGGAATCTTCCAAGTGTGCTGATTGTTTTTGTTTGAAATGCCTCGCCCGTGAATTCTTTGTTTTTTATTGCTTGTTGGATTGTGTTGTTTAATTGTTTGTCAAGTCTTTCTACATCTTCATTCTTGACATCTTGCCAGTGGCCTATTACTATTGCTTGTGTTTTCACTTCTCCTGTGTTTTTTTGTTGGACAGTTATTTTCATGTGAATTCTCCTTGAAGCAGTTGTGCGTCTTTTTCAATGTTTGGGCTTTCTGAGATGACAACGCCTTTTATTTTAAAATCTTTCCATGCTTTGACCAAGTCTTTGTAGTTCATGTCTGATTGCTTTAAATTTAAGTGGTTGAGTTCTCCTTTGTCTCCGTAATTTATGCCTGCGAGGTGGATGTGCATGTTGTTGAGTGCTTCTTTGCCCAATTGTTTTTCAACTGCAATTAAGACCGCATTGAACTCTTCCGTCGTATTAAATTTTCCGCAGCTTCGCGCGTGTAAGTGTGAGAAATCTATGCACGGCAGGACGTGCTCTATCTCGCTGCTTAGTTTGATGAGTTCGTATACGTCGCCAAATGCTGTTGGCCTGCCTGTTGTTTCTGGCCTTACCCAAATCTCAATGCCTTCTTTTTTGAGTGTTGTCATGACTTCTTTCAAATGTTTTTTGACGACTTCGTATGCTTTTTCTTTTGTTGTTTTCATGTAATATCCTGGATGAAAGCATACGCTCCAACCGCCGCACAATGATAATGTTCTTGCAGAGTCTGCAATGCGTTTCATGCTTGCAGCAATTTTGGATTTTTCTTCAGCATTTAAATTAATATAATATGGTGCATGACAGGTTAAAACAACATCCTGTTCTTTTGCTATTTTTGCTATTTCTGGTGCTTTGTCTTTGCTTATGTTTATTGAGTGTACAAACTCTAATTCCATTGCCCCAAGTCCCAACTTTCTAACTTGTTCAACACCGTTTGTTGTGTTTCTGTCTTTTGTTGATGTTGGTATGCCTGCTGTGCCGAATAATAGTTCTTTCATATTGCAGAATTATTCATGATTGTTATTTATTAGTTTCGGAAGAAAGTATTATAAATGCTCTGCAATTCAGTTTAAAACACCAACAATAAAGGTGATATGTTATGACTACAACTATTATTCCTGTGGGCAAGAACATTAGAAGAGATATTGATAATGCATTCCCTGCAATTACTGCGGGACTCGCGCAATTGGTTGATCGCTACAAGAGCCGCAAAAGTAAGATGCTTACTGGTGACGAAAAAAAATTATTATTAATAGTCAAAGAAGAAATTAATGTTATATTAACTGCATTAACAAGTTTGGGCATTCGTATAAAAGCAGAACGAGGAACACCGAGTATAGCTTATGCACTGAGTTCAGCCGTAGAAGCAAATAATGTCTGGAATGAAATTAAAAACGCCGGAGAAATTGATGCCGAACCTCTTGAAATTATTGTAAAATTGTTGCAAACAACAAAAACCACAATCAACTTTTCTGTTAGTGGGGGAATGTGGCAGTAAATTTCTAAGTGGAAAACATTAAATAGCAAAAAAATAATGAATAGTGTATGCCGATGTTTGTGGTGAATATTTCCGATTCTGATCGAGTATATCTTAATAGTGTTGTTGCAACAATTACTGCTGTTGTTCCGCGTCTTGCAGCAAGGTATTCTCGCAGAAAAAGCGATTTTTTGAGTCATGATGATATTATATTGGTTGAAGAAGTGAAGTCTGCTGTTGAGGGTTTGTTGCGCCAATTGATGCGTTTTGGTGTTTTTATTTCTTCAAAAGAACGTTCTGGTTCTTGGGGCAGTGCTCTTGAGGCAACTGTGAAACTTAATGATGTGTGGGCAAATATCAAAACTGATAGTGCCGTCGATGTTGCTGTGTTGGAAGAAATGATGCTTTGTGCGCGTGTAATTAAAAGTGTGCTTGATGCGCGCATTGCTTCTGGAAAGTGGTTGTGAATGAACAGCGTTATCACATTTTTAAAAGAGCATAAATGGTGGTGGTTGTTGCCTTTGATATGCATGCTTATTCTGATTGTATTGCTGTTGTTTTTTGGCCGTTCTTCTGCTGTTTCTCCTTTTACGTATGCTTTAGTTTAGTGGCTCAATGTATGGTTTTATGATGCGAACGTTTGTGTTGCCGAGAGTGTAATCTTCAGGAATCATCACCATTATTTCGTCGTTGTCGTAATTTGCAAAATGATAATTTGTGTTTTTTTGAATCAGATTGTTGTTCTCAAGCATTTGTTTGATTCCTTGTGCAAAGAGCGCATACCCTGTTGGGTTAAAGTGTGCTCCTCTTGGATATTCTTTGTTTGATGCATACCAACTAATTTCTTTGTATTCCTGTTCGTGTTGTTGGAAATACTCCACTGAATCAAAGAATGTCACGTTTTTTTGTTTCAGCAGTTTTTTTAGTTTGTCATAATACTCGTTGCTTATTTCTCTTGGGTCGTTTTCTTGTATGAATGTTGCAAAGAATTGTGTTCCTTGTTGTTTTGTTTGCAGTTTCATTTCGTCAAGCATTGCTGAAAAGAGTTCGAGTCCGTGTTGCATGTCTTTTGCGTATCTTGTGTGCGCATTGTACGTGCCTATTGTGTGTTTTAATAGATAGCTTTCAATTTTTGGTTTTTTGTATTGTTCGTAGAAGTCTTTTATTGTTGGGTACTTGCGTGGTCCGATGACCAATCTTTCATTAACGATTAAAAGGTTTGCGTTTCTGAGAACGCACGTGAATGGTCGTTGAAGGTCGTCGACCAAAACATTGAAAATGACTGCGTCTGGCTTGTATTCTTTTGCTTCGAGTGCGTAGCGTGCATACATGACGTCTGTGCCTCTGCCACCAACACAGAAGTTCATTACTTCGCTGTTTTGGATGAGTTCTTTGAGCATGTTGCCCATGCCAAAAAAGAAAGGTACGTCTTCACCGCACGTGAAACTGTCGCCGAAGAGTGCTATTCTGATGCTGGCATTTTTTGGTTTTTCTATGGTGAATTCTTCTCTGTTGTTCATGCGTTTGCTGTTGAATGTGCGTGCGCTTGGATAATAAAGTTGTTCAGTTGTATTGCTTCCGTATGGTTTTATTTCTTTTGTGTAGTCATCGAGATAGTATCTTTTTTTGTTGGTGATTCCTATGATTGGGTCGTCGTCTAGCCATCCTAATCTTTTAAAGTCTCTGAAGAATTTTGCATTTTTGTCTGTTGGCAGCCTGTCATAATTTAATTTCATGCAATACTCATCTTCGTTTGTTGCAAGGATTCTGCCGGTGTAAGAATAATAAATCCTGAAAACAATCTCACCGAAGATAAACATAAGAATCAATGTGCAGATGAATAACTGGATTTTATTTCTGAGCGGTGCAGTGTCCATTTGTTTGTGCCGAGTGCTTCACTATCCTTTAACATTCCCTATCGGGCTTAGTGCAACTATCTTTTTGGAAACGCCTGCTATGTCCATTGTGTCGACGACTTCGTTTATGTCTTTGTACGCATTGCCTGCTTCTTCTGCCAGTCCTGACATTGAGACTGCGCGGATATAGATTCCTTTTTGTTGCATGTCTTTTTGGAGTTTTTCTCCGCTGAATTGTTTTTTTGCTTGTGTTCTTGACATGGTTCTTCCTGAGCCGTGCATTGTTGAGCCAAATGTTTCTTCGTCTGCTTTGTCTGTGCCGACGCAAAGGTATGAGCCTGGTTCCATTGAGCCGCCGACAAGGACTGGCTGTCCTGTTTCTCTGAAGATTGGCATTAATTCTTTTCTTGATGGCCCAAAGCTTCGTGTTGAGCCTTTTCTGTGCACGAGTAATTCTTTTTTCTTGCCGTCGACTTTGAATGTTTCCAGTTTTGCTATGTTGTGTGCTACGTCGTAAATTATGTCCATGCCGAGTTTTTTTGCATCTTGTTCAAATATTTTTGCAAATGCCTCGCGTACTCTGTGTATTATTACTTGTCGGTTTGCGAATGCCATGTTTGCTGCACATGCCATTGCTTTGTAGTAGTCTTGTCCTTCTTTTGAATTGAATGGCGCGCATGCGAGTTCTCTGTCTTTGACTGTTATGTTGTATTTTTTCATTGCTTGCTCGAATGTTTGTAAGTAATCGCTGCCTATTTGGTGTCCAAACCCTCTTGAACCGCAGTGTACCATTATTAATATTTGATTTTCTCCGAAAATGCCGAGTTTTTTTGCGATTTTTGTGTCAAAGATTTGTCCTGCGCGTATCATTTGTACTTCTAAGTAATGGTTGCCTGAGCCTAATGTTCCGAGTTGGTTGATGCCGCGTTGTATTGCTCTGTCGCTGACTTTTGAAGCGTCTGCTTGTTTGATGCAGCCGTTTTCTTCTATTCTGTTGAGGTCTTCTTTCCATCCGTAGTTGTTTTCAACGCACCATTTGACGCCGACCGTCATAATTTCTTCGAATTGTTGTTTTGTTAGTGGCACAAATCCTTTGCCGCCTACTCCTGCTGGGACGGTTTTGAACAATAAATCTACTATTTCTTTGAGTTTTGGCCGTACTTCTTTTGTTGTTAAGTCTGTTCTTATGAGTCGCATGCCGCAGTTGATATCAAAACCTATGCCCCCTGGGCTTATTACTCCTTTGTCAGGGTCAAATGCAGCTACTCCTCCGATGGGAAATCCGTAGCCTGAATGTCCGTCTGGCATGCATAGTGCGTGTTTGACAATGCCTGGCAGGCATGCAACATTTGTCAGTTGGTTGATTACTGTGTCTTCCATTTGGTTGAGTAATTTTTCTGTTGCGTAAATTCTGGCAGGTACTTGCATTCCTTCTTTGTGTGTTTGTGGGATTTCCCAAATTACTTCGCTGATTTGTTTGATGTTTGGAATTATTTCTTTTATGCTCATTTTATATGTCCACGACAACGCGTGCTCTCCATCCCTGTTTGATTTTTTCAACAACAAAATTATGGTAAGTTACTGCTTTGACATCTGTGCCGAGTTTTTGTTTTTCTCTATTTATTTTGTCTCCTTTGCATTCTGCTGTTAATGATTTTTGTTTTTCATCAACTGTTACTTTAAATGTTTTGAACAGTATTTGTTCTGAGTCTTTTAAGAATATTATTTGGTCTAAGAACTTGCTT
>JACQMU010000093.1 GCA_016203425.1 Candidatus Woesearchaeota archaeon | reverse complement strand
TTTTTGGTTATTTTCAAAAGCTGCAAATCCTGTTATTTTATTTTCTTCGCTGACAAAAGCAAATAAGGATATTGCAATAGCAAAGAGCACAATAAATAAACCAAATTGGAAGCTTTCCCCGATTTTGTTTTTACTTAAGTTTTTATTTTTCATTTTTTAGCTGTTCATGTTGTTAGTTGTATTTGTTATGGGAGCATCTTCAAACTTAATATTATCCAGTCTTGAACAGTAATCCGTTCTTATGGTGAAGCCCTCGTCGATTATGTTTTGGACATTTTGCGCGGCATCTCCTACTAATGCAAACAGTCTTGCCCCTTTGCAGACTTGCAAAGTCACTCCGGCATCTTTAGGAACTTTACAAGCTTGAGTACAAAGAAGAGAAACAGCAACCCCTATCACAGCAAATGGATTTGACAATGATTCTTTTATCTTCTTAAAGAAATAATCAAACATAGCTGTCCATGGAATAAGGGCAAAAATTTCGCCAGTTATGTATTTGCATGTTGCGTATGCCTTTTCGTCTTCGCACGCAGTTACTGGTAATCCTTCTTTTCCAACTGCATTAAACAAACAATCAGCATATAAGCATTTAATTTGCCTGTATTTATCAAGTCCGTAAATAATTCCTGGCAGACATGCAAAAGCTGTTGCGACAAACAAATTATGTTCAGCATCCATGTATCTTGTGTATCTCTCACCATATTCGGATTTTGGGATATATTGAGCTCCAGGAAGATTATTAACCCATTCTTTAACAGCAGGTCCCCATAATATTGTTTCTTTGCAATTAACATATGCGCAGAATTTATCAGAATATTGCTTTATAGTGTCAGTTGACTTCTGAGCTTTCTCTCCACCCTCACATCCAGTTTTAGCAACATTATAAATTCCAATACAGGCTCCAAGCAAATCACCAAAAACAGTAGCTGTGCATGTAACTTCTGTAACTTTCAAAGCAATGTAAACAAAGTAAAGTATTGCAAGGATTGTATATAATGTATTGATAAGCTGACAAATCTTCTTCGCATAAAACACAAGCTTGTTCAGAATCCCAATTATGTCCCATATCCCCTCAGCGTCTTCTTTTGCATCTATTATCTTTCTCTTGATTTCATCACTAAACTCTCCAAGAGGCAAATTGTAGAATGGAACATTTATGTCTGCGGTTTCTATCTCAGGATTTTTTGTTACTAAATCTCCAACTCTTGACTTGATGTTGAATGAGCATGCAAGCTTTGCGTTGTTAAGCTTGAAATCGCTTTTCTTCAGCATTATTATCAAGAATGGCGTTGTGCTTCCAGGCTCATTGTGGATGGTTTCAACGCTTTGCAGAATTGATGAATCATCAGTGCAAACAGCTGGTGAAATAAATAAAGTTGAGGGTGCATCTTTCTTTGGCTCTAACTTGACCTCGCAAAACAATCTCTGGTTTATGAGAGGGCCTAGAGACCTGTCAATTGTTTTTGGCGAGCAGGTTACTGTATTTTTCCAAAAGTCCGGAGCCTCAGACGGTTCCAGACCCAATGTTTTCAGGGGCCTTGCAACAATCAATGAATTCCCCACATTATCGCTGAAGTTGAATGTTACGGCAGCAGTAGCCTGCATGCTTATTTCGTCTGTAATCCATGTGCACACATAGTCATTTGTTTGGTTTTTTGAGCATGAGCCTGCTACATTTGAAGCGTCTTTTACAAACTTTGAAAAGTCAGCTTTTGCAGTAAGCTGGTTTTCCTCAACCACCTTTGCCACAACAAAAATCTTGTCGCCAATCTTGAATATGCCTGGCAATGCCGCCTCAGCACCGCCAACTGCAGTTATGTTAATGCTTCTCAAAACCGGCGCTTCGTTGTCCACAATAACATCAACTGTCCTGCTTTCGCTAATAGCATTGTCCAGTATATCTTTGGTATCAGATTCTATTGATATTTTCGCTTTTTTGACAGAACCAAAATTTACATTCTTCCATTCGCAAGTCCAGGGCGCTGTTCTGCTGCATTTTGTTGCTGCTAAAACAGAGCCGGCATGCAAAAACACATCTCCTGCAATTAAGCCTGTTGTTTCATCAAAAACAGCCGTTATCGTGTTGCCAATCCCTCTTGCAAATGCTTTTCCATCAAACTCGAATTGTGTAGATAATAACAGCACAACAGGTCCTTTGTCGTCAAGTAGCAATGATTTGGTTATTGAAACGCTTTCAACATTTCCTGAAGTGTCGGATGTATTTATGATAATGCTTTTTGGTTTTGAAGCATTAGTTTGATCTGAAACTACAGAGCCAGTAATGCTTTGCGAACTTGCGGGGTTCAAATCTATAGTCCATTTGCAAGCATGCAAATTTTCTTTAACCTCTGTGCATGAGGCCATCACATTTTTTTGGCTTGGGTTAAGGACAGACAAGTCGGCAACAACAGAATTTGGATTCAAATCATCAGCTGATATGTTCACAAAAACATCAACTGGGACAGGATTTGGCCCATAAGTGCTTAAGCTAAACCCTTTTCTAATAATCGCAAATGAATTAGTTAAAATAGTCGGGCCCTTTGTGTCAACAGCAAATGATGCTGAAATTTCCTGCGATGCCTGATCAAATTTATCAGTTGCTTTTGCAAAGACTGTATTTTCACCTTCATTAAATCTTTTTGATTCAATTGTTATGCTGGAATTTGCGGTGCATCCCGATATATTTGATGTGTTGAAGGCAATCGTCTGTTTAAACCCGCTTGAAGAATTGAAATCTATGCTTTTCAATCCAGCGCATTTGTTGCTGCATGAGGCATCATCGCATGCAAAGTCGGTTGCTTCGTAATTAACAACAACATTTTGCTTTGAACTGAATCTCTGCTGCGGCAGGCTTATTTTCAGTACAGGCGCCTTCGTGTCGATAACCACTTCGCTTACTTTAGAGTCGTCTAGCGTTCCATTGTCCCTGAAGAGCTTAATCGTAAATGGTAGTACCTTGCTTTCAAATTGCTCTGTGCCATTGCTTGGAAACCTCAGGGTGCAGACTGAGCCGTTGTCAAATGCTCCAGAGCATGCATCAAACCTTATTTCAGTGCCCAAAATAACCTGATTATTTGTTATGGTATCGTTGCTTATCAGCGCATGCACATTAAAAGTCAAGAAATCTGTTTTTCTTGCATAGCCCTCTATCCCAGCGCTGCCTTTAACTGATATTCTGTTTATAGCTGCATAAACGCTTGTTGTATAAAATGGTATGGTAAGTATTAAAAATATCAATAATGATGCAATCGAATGAAGATAATTTTCTCTCATTTTATTTTTTTTCGTTTATTGTTATCTTTTGATTATTGAGTGTGTAATTCCTCACAATGATTTGCTCTGACGCCTGTTTTTTGTATCCTTTAACGTCATAAAATTCTGAAATTTTGCTTTTCATCATTATCGATATTCTTATGTTCATTTTGTCAATATTTTCAATTTTTGATCAGTGACATGCGAGAGCTCGCCTCTCGCT
>JACQMU010000077.1 GCA_016203425.1 Candidatus Woesearchaeota archaeon | reverse complement strand
GTGTTATTTATTCTCAACAATTTTCACACTTTCAGTAACGCCAAACTGTTCTGGCTCATCAATCCAGCGCATGAATTTGAATCTTTCAATTGTTGCTAATGGCTCGAATGCTTCTTTTGGCAGGAATTCTCTCAAGTAGCGGAAATCTTCAGGCACAGGTTTCATTATGCCGATAAAAAGAACGTCTAATTGCGTTAGGTAGATTCTTGGAATGCCAAAAGGGCGTCTTGCGTCTCCGAGCATTCCTAAATTTTTGTGGCGTCCACGATGCACTAAATCAAAAAAGTAGTTTCCTGCTTTGTTTACGACGCTGTCAAACTCGCTGATAACGAGCAAATAATTTGTTGCGTAGAGCCAGATTGTCACGCAAAAGAATTCAAATGTTGCACCGACAGCTCTTCTTGGCTTGAAGATTATGCGCGGCTCATTCTTTTGCAATAAAATCTTCAAGTCATTAAAGAAATAAACAGGCACTCCGCGCAATTCAGCTGCATCGTATTCAAAATTTACGTCATAAACTATGAAGCGTTCATTATTTTTGAGGATTTCTTTAGCAAGAGTTGTTTTTCCACTGCCTCGCTTGCCGATTACGAGTCCGATTTTTGGTGGTTTAAGCATTTTGGATTCTTCAACACTAAATCAAGAACACCATGTTCAATGAGAAAGCCCTGCAAAGGAACAAGAACATTATGCAACACCCATTCTTTGTTATTAATCAAGTGTTTTGCTAACAATTCTTTTCCGAGAATGAAATAAGCTGGTTTTAAGCTCTCTTTTAGTTGGGAAAGGATGTCAACACTTTCTCGTGCAATTCTGTCCCAATTCAAGCTCTCTATTTGTTCTTTAGTGAAACTACCAAGGTTCCCAGAAGTTTCTGTCATTTTGTGCCTCTTCAACTTCTTCAACGTGCGCTTCTTCGCGTTCTTTTTGTTCTTGCAGTTCTTCAATGATTTCTCGCAATTCAGCGATTTGTTCTTCTAACTGCTCAATATTCTTGTTTCCATTGTTTTTCGATTTATCAAGAAGTTCCTGCAATTCCTTGATTTGCTTGTCCTTCTCTTCCAACTGCTCCGCTATCGTTTTTTGCTCCGCCATTTCTCACCTCATCTTTTTTCATCACCAACAAAACCTGAGCAACAACATCAGTCAACGTCAAAACATATGCCAACTCAGGAACATACTGAGCAATTTTACCACTCTTGTCATACTTATGCAACACTTGAGACCCACATTCGTTAAGACGGTCGAGCTGCTCCTTTTGCATTCGCAATTTTCCTTTTGTGGCAAAAATAATGAGGTCGTTCACAGACTGGTGCAAACTGTTAGCCAGAACTTCATAGCTTTTGAATTGCGCACCGTCAACAGCAGATGCCGTAATGCCAGTATTTTCTGCTGTTTTTTGTAGCTTTTGTGGCAACAACTCATCGCCAGAAACTTTCAATTCCTCCTTAACTTTATTCCACTCACTTGCAAGCTCTTGAAAAGTGTGCGTTTCACCGCTCAAAGAGGCGTCTTTTGTGCTATTTATTGACGGTGTGCTTTGGTGCACTGCATCGTGCTCTGCACTCACTTCTGCACTGTGCTCTACATGGTGCACAGCACTGTGTTCAGCACCAGTACGGACATGACAAACCCGCTTATGACTTCCCAAATGCTTAATTCTCTTACCACAGCCCCAAGGACACACAACTTTTCTTGGCATCACGAATCACCATCTTCTTCTCTTATCTTTTCCATGACATCAAAACTTTCGTACATATCTTTCAGTAAGTCTTTGATGGCACTCGCATTTGACTTGCGGTACGCTTTATCGATAAGAGTGCTGATTTTATTTACCTCAGAACGAATGCCATAATCTAAGACATCGTCACCGATTTCAAACTCTATTTCTTTACCGAATTTCATCTTGCACCACCTCTTTTTGTTGAGATTCAACATACGCGATTTGTTCCTGCGCTTTCTTACCCATCGCGGCAATCTGTGCATCATAATACTCGGACAATCGCTTCAAATCCTGCTCTTTTCTCTCTTGAAAAGCGCGTAATTCTTCACGAAAAACTTGTTTTAAAGTCTCAATATCCTGCTTTCCAAAGTCCTCTAAGAAACGGCGTTCAACCCACGCACTAAAATTAAAACCAGTCTTTTCAAGATTTTCGAGTGTCTTCTGAACTCTAACATTCTTGATATAAATATTTTTTCTGCAACTATCACGCTGTTGCCTTTGTAGCTTCTGAACAAACTTCATTTTCTCACCAACTTTTTTGTGTGCGCTCGAAGTGTGTGTATATCCCCACCTTTCTTTGCACACTTGTGTGTTTTAACGGATTTCATCCGTTTACTCCTTTCATTTTTTATTCTCCAAACTATTGTTGAAATCATTTTCTGCTTTTACGACGACAAAAAAGCGTTATTTCATGCACGTGTTATACTTTCTTGCCGTTTGTGTGTATACATCGAGCGAACACACTTTTTATGATTGTAAAAACGAAACTCATCACCAAGAATACCGCAGATTTTACCTGCATGCACTAACACCACTTTCTTCATCTGTTTCAACCTCTTTTTTTGAAAACAGACATACGTCTCGACGAGAACAATCAGATTTATATAGCACCTGTTGTTCACGCCAAAAAGGCGTTTTAAGAAGAATTAAGAAGTTCTATGCGGAGGGCAGGATTCGAACCTGCGAAGGCACTAAGCCAGCGGTTCTTGAGACCGCCACGTTTGGCCACTTCGCTACCTCCGCGAAGAATTGTTAAAGAAAGCAATAGTGAATTTAAATGTGTTGCGGAAAACATACTTTGTGCACAGCTATTACTTGACGGGTTTTACTGGCCTTTCAAAACATCAATCTTGTAAAACTTAATAATATCGTCTATTGCAGAATTCAACTCACGTTGATAAAAATCTTTGTGTTCAAGTCCATGCGCAGGTTCTTTAAAATCATCAAACATTCTAGGCTCACCTTTTTGTGCATCTGAAATCATTCCAAAATTACATATTCCATCTAATCCATAATCAGTGACCATAATCTGTGAGCCTTTCATACCCACAAAAATTTCAATCACGCCATAATTAGCTGAAGGATATACTGATATCAAATACTTTTTATTATTATCTTCAAAACGATCAACATAACCAAGGAAATTTTGTGCAGGCCTGCACTCTTTATTCCAAACATACTCAGCAACTTTTCTGCACTTTTCTGACAGCTCTTTATCCAAAATAGTTCCTTTGTCAGGCACTGATTTTAATGAATTATGACTGGGCAAATTCTTGTCAGTTGGCGGAATATCTGCGCAGGAAATACCGGAAAATAATAAAGCACCAGATAATGC
>JACQMU010000098.1 GCA_016203425.1 Candidatus Woesearchaeota archaeon | reverse complement strand
GATTAAAAGAAAACATCTTTTGCTGCAAATCTTGTTTTTTGTTTTGGTTTGTCTGCTGCAAATCCTATTGGGCAGACAACTGTTGGCACAAGATTTTCTGGCAGGTTAAGTATTTTTGCATAAGCTTCTGCGTCGAATCCTTCCATTGGGCATGAGTCAAACCCTGATGCTTTCGCCCCCAATAATGCATTTTCAAGTGCGATGTAAACTTGTCGTTGTGCCCAAGCTATTTTCTTCTCTTCAGATAAGTTTTTGAATGATCCTCGCACTACATCCTCATATTCTTTGACAGTTTGTTCAGGAACTTTTGTTGACAGCATTAACTTCTTAAGTGCTGTTATTTGTGCATCAATATCTTTGTTTGCACAAAATATAAACAAATGACTGCAGGTGGTTATTTGTTCTTGGTTCCATGATGCTGCTCTTAATTTTTCTTTGAGTTTGCTGTCTGTCACTATTTTTATTTTCCAGGGTTGCAGATTCCAGGATGATGGTGCTAACCGTATGATATCAAGCAATTCGTCAACTTTTTTTTGTTCTATTGTTTTGCCGTCAAATTTCTTTGTTGCATATCTTTCCAAAACAATTTGTTTTAGCTCCATTTGTGAACCTCGCTTTTGAAGATTCGCTCAATAAAATACACTCACATATAAACATTATGGGTTGCACCACCAAAATGTTTATATAAGGGTTGTAAGTCAAAAATTAACCATGGTGAAAGTTGGTGTAAAAGTTGATGATTTTGAAGCAGATGTTTTTCATGATGAACAAATTAAGAAAATAAAGCTTTCAAGCTTTCGTGGTAAATGGGTTGTTTTGGTTTTTTATCCTGCAGACTTCACTTTTATTTGTCCGACAGAGCTTGAGGATGTTGCTAATCATTATGATGTTTTCAAAAAAGAGGGCGCAGAAGTATTGAGCATAAGTACTGACACTGTGTTTGTGCACAAGGCTTGGCATGATCAGTCTCCAGCAATAAAGAAAATACAGTTTCCAATGGTGGCAGACCCTACTGGAACAATCTGTAAAGAATACGGAACATATATTGATGACCAGGGGCTTTCTTTGCGCGGCAGTTTTATTATTGATCCTGACGGTGTTTTGCGTGCTTTTGAACTTCAGGACAACAGCATTGGCAGGAGTGCTGAAGAACTGTTAAGAAAACTTCAAGCTGCAAGATTTGTTAGAGAACATAATGGTGAAGTTTGTCCTGCTAACTGGAAGCCTGGAAAACCAACTTTAAAGCCAGGCTTGCATCTCGTTGGAAAGATTTAAGGAGGATGAAAAAATGACACACACATTGCCACAACTTGGGTATGAATATAATGCCTTGGAGCCTTTTATTGACGAGCAGACGATGAGGGTTCATCACACAAAGCATCATCAGGCGTATGTTGACAAACTTAATGCGGCGTTGCAGAACTTTCCAGACATTCAAGGCAAAACCGCAGAAGAGCTTGTAACAAATCTAAAATCTCTGCCTAAAGAAGTTCAGGAAGCAGTTGAAAACCATGGTGGCGGCCATGTTAATCATTCTTTCTTCTGGCAAATCTTGAAGAAAGACGTTCAGCAGGCGGGTGCTGTTGTCGACGCCATCACCAAAAAATTCAAGAGTGTTGACAAGTTTAAGGAGCAATTCACTGCTAAAGCTTTGAATCGTTTTGGCAGCGGCTGGGCTTGGCTTGTGTTAAGTAAAGGAAAATTAAAGATTGTCAGTACTGCAAATCAAGAGTCTCCGTTGACAAAAGGCCAGACTCCATTACTGGGCATTGACGTGTGGGAGCATGCGTATTATAAAAAATATGAGTGGCGGCGTGCTGAGTATGTTGCTGCTTTTTTTAGTGTTGTAAATTGGGAGAAAGTGAATGAACATTTTGAGAAGGCAAAAGCACAACACACCCCAACACCAGCACCTGCTGCTCCGAAGCAGTGAGTGTGTTGTCGTGCATTACAGCTTTTTTCCTTTCAGTGCTTCATTAATCTGTGCTTCAAGATTACTGACGTAACTATAGTTCTGAATGTACCACGTATGGACTTCTTCAAATTTTGTTATTTGTCGTTCTTCTCGTGGGCCGATTTCTTCTATGTGGAGTTGTTGCATAAGTTCGCTTACAAATTGGTCGACGTGAGAACGGTTTGATTCTTCAAAGGTCACAATCATGCGAACTCCGTGTGGTCCCGCATATTTTTGCCACAGCTCACTTCCAAGGCGTGGTGGCTGCATCACGTTTGCGAATATAAATCTGGGGCTTGAATCTGCAGATTCTGTTTCTTTGGTGAACTGGTAGAAAAAACACTGTTGTCCTTTAGCATCCTCAATATGCTGGTTTGTATCTCCAAGCTCAGCTGCAATGTCGTGGAAGACATCAAGTGGTGTTGTTATCTCTGCAGGGATGATGAGCATACGTTTCCTATATCCTTCGTATCCGAGAATAAATCGCATCGTGGTGAAGTGCACGTATTTATTTATAAACCTCACTAATTTCAACCAGTGTAAATCACTTGTGGCAAACAATTGTGTGGAAATTAGTGATGGTGCTCAAGCCCACAAAAAAGCAAAACTTTTTT
>JACQMU010000097.1 GCA_016203425.1 Candidatus Woesearchaeota archaeon | reverse complement strand
TATAGTGATACTTTTAATTCTATCAACAATAACTACTGCACAAATTGAGAGCACAGAACCAAGCTATGCAGAAAGAATAGCAGCATTATCAAAACCGGCAACTGTACAAATTGAAACAACAATTGCCATAACTGCAAAGATTCCCGACATAAAAATTGAGCAAGGAAAAATCATTGAAACAGGACAGCCAAAAGAACGCGAACAAACAGAAAAATTCACAGGCACAGGATTCATCATAACACCAGACGGATACATCGTCACAAACGCACACGTCGTCCAAGCAGAACTTGAAGAAATGCTGCCAGGATTCCTACAAGGACTTGTTGCAAACCTAAAAATACCGCCTGAAAACAGACTACAAACACTTGAGTATTTAAGAACAAAAATACAACCAGAACTAACAATCAAAGAACTAACTATCCTATTACCAGTAACAGGCATAAGAGGATTTGACCAACTAAGAATAAACGCAGACATACGCGCACAAGGCGAAGGCTACCCTGGAAAAGATGTCGCCATCATAAAAATACCTGCACAAAACCTGCCAACATTAGACATTGCACACAGAGAAACACCACCAGTAGGAGCGCCAATCCTCGTCATAGGCTACCCAGCAGCAGCAAAAATAGGGCCTGCACCAAACGACGCAACAGTAACATCCGGCATCATCAGCGCATACAAAACAGCAGATGAAGGATGGAACCTCATCCAAATCGACGCAGCAATCAGCGGCGGCAACAGCGGCGGACCAGTCTTTGACAAACAAGGACACGTCATAGGCATAGCAACACTAAAATCAGGAAAAGATGCAGGATTCAACTGGGTAGTACCAAACGAAGTAATTGAAGAATTCCTCAACCAAGCAAACGTAAAACCCACAAGAGGAATCATAGACCAAATCTACGAACGCGGACTAATAAACTACTGGCAACAAAAATACGCAAAAGCAATCATACAATTCAGACATGTATTAGACATAATGCCTTATCATTCACTCGCACCAGCATACCTCCTAAAATCACGCATCATACTTGAACAAGAAACAAGCGGGTTTTCATGGACCATACTTTTAACAACACTAACATTTGCACTAATTGCGCTTATTGTACTATTTATACTACTGAAAACAAGAAAGCACAGGCACAAAAGATGAGAGAAACACTAATAATACTGCTATTTGTCGTCGTAGTAGCAGCTATAGGCATGGCAACAATGGAAGAATACAACTTTCCAACAGGCGACACACTCTACAGATGCGCAACAGACCAAGAATGCGGCATGGAAGGGTGGTGCGAAAATGTAGACGGCGGTGATGGCGGCATAGACGGCAGACGAGGACACCAGTGCAGAGCAAAATTCCACTCAGGGGTTGCATGCACTTCTGACAAACACTGCAAAAGCGGCTACTGCGACCCAAAAAGAAAAATATGCAGACAGCCACAATACGATTAGAAATCCATCACATCTCCATAATTGCTATTCTGGAGCCTTGATGATTTTCTTGAGCTTCAAAAATGATAGAAAATCCATCAAGTTTAAATAAGAACCACAATTATACTGCACAAAGGTTACACTCACGCCCGTCACGAGAGTACCCAACAGAGCTCACGGCAAAAGCCAAGCAATGAGTATTGGGGGTTAGTGTCACGGGCTCCATAACCTTTAATCACATACAAGAACAAGTTTCATTCATCACTCACAAATCATGAGCGCATGCATAACATAATAGTGTTGGCAACAACCAACAAAGAAACTTGTTCTATAACCAAGGGGGATCATCATGGGAAAAATAAGCCCTGTTTCATCAAAATACATCGTCAACGCATCCATTGAAATCGACGGCGTCGTAGACAGACCAGACGTCATAGGCGCAATATTTGGACAAACAGAAGGACTGTTAGGAAGCGAACTTGAATTACGCGAATTACAACGAAGCGGCAGAATAGGCAGAATAGAAGTAAACGTTGATACAAGAGGCGGAAAAACACAAGGCGCCATCATTATACCTTCTTCACTCGACAAAGCAGAAACAGCAATCGTCGGAGCGGCACTTGAAATCATACAACGCATCGGGCCCTGCAACGCAAAAATAAAAGTAACAAACGTTGAAGACGTCCGCGTCACAAAACGCAGTTTTGTCATCGAAAGAGCAAAAGAACTTCTCAAAAATTTAATGGAAACAACAATGCCCGACAGCCAAGAAATAGCAGACGAAGTCGCACAATCTGTCCGAATCATGGAAGTTGTTGAATACGGAAAAGACAGACTGCCGGCAGGACCATGCATAGACGAAAGCGAAGACATTGTTATTGTTGAAGGCAGAGCAGACGTGCTGAACTTGTTAAAAAACGGATTCAAAAACGTCATCGCACTAAACGGCATGAGCTGCCCACAAACAGTAATTGATTTGTGCCAGAAAAAAGAAGTCACACTCTTTGTAGACGGCGACAGAGGAGGCAGCCTCATTGTAAGAGACTTGCTTGCTTTGGGAGAAATAGACTTTGTAACCCGAGCACCAGACGGCAAAGAAGTTGAGGAGTTAGCCAAGAAAGAAATCCACAAAGCACTGCGAAGCAAAATAACAGCAGAACAAGCAAAACTCGAAATGGCATCAAACGACACCTCCAACTCCATAAGAAAACCAGTCATCATGAAAAGACCAGTTGTAATGCCCGCGACAGTTGCAGTAAGGCCAGCAACAACAACTGTAAGTTCAACAACACCTATCAAAACAATGCCTGTTGCAAAACCCATTGTCAGCACAAAGAAAACACTAACACAAGAAGAACACATGAAGTTCGGAGAAATGCTCGAAAATCTAATCGGCACAAGAGGAGCATATTTGTTAGACGACAAACACAATGTTCTCGGCAAAGTACCATTCACAGAATTAGCAACAACACTAAAAAGCCTAAATGCAGGAGTCTATGCAGTCATATTTGACGGCATAACAGAACCAGCATTAGTAGAAATAGCTGAAAGATCAGGCATCAGCCACATCATAGCAATGGACACAAAAGTACCCAACACACAAGCAAAAGTCAACATAGTAACTGCGAATGAGTTGTGAGAATGACAGCACAAGAATCACTTGTTGAAAGATTGATGAATCCTCGCGATAAAAACACTGATCCGCACGAAATTGCAAGAGAACTAACCTGGTTATCTGCATGCAAAAACTCAGAAGGCATTAGAAAACTGCGGGATGCATATCTCATCGGCGCAGGCAGAATATTGTGTTCAGCAAGTCTGGACACAATACAAGCTTTAACAAATACAAATTTGTTGTATGCGGCAGGAATTGCCGACATTGTGGCAAAAGATGGGTATGAAGCAAGCGGACAATTGCACGCCAAACCACAAAAAAACGGACCTGTAGCAAAATTCTTCAAAGAAGCAACTGGATATAAAGTTTAATATAAGATGGCTGAAGACAAAGAAACACAAATAAGAAAGCAAGCTGAAGAAATCACAGATATTTTATCTGCCAAAGGATTAGACAGCATTTCTATTTCACACACTGAGAAAAATGCAACTTATAAAGACCTGGCAAGACATGTAGGTGAAGCAGTAAAAAATGTATGGTAGTGAAGAAGGCGTAATTCATTTCTTCAAGCATCCTGACAATAGTTATGAAGTCAGGATATATTTTAGATAAAAATATTGATAAGATAAGAATTCTACATTAGAAACAAAAACATTTAAATAACACTTGTATTTACTGTAGTTACAGGTGATTACTTTTGATAATAAAGTTGAGTAAACACGCTGAAGAAAAGATGATAGAGCGTGGCATAAGCATGAATGAGATTGAAAAGGCAATAAG
>JACQMU010000083.1 GCA_016203425.1 Candidatus Woesearchaeota archaeon | reverse complement strand
TCAAAGCTGTTTTTCCGTGGTGTATGTGTGCGCTTGTGCAGATGTTTCTGATGTTGTTCTGGTTTTTAGACAATGCTTTCATATTGTCTGTTTTTGATTCACCCATTTTTTTTACCTCACGTGAATGTCATGGACTGTTTTGTAGGATAATATTTCGTTTTGTTTGAACCAGACTGGGATTTCGTGTTCTGCATCTTTTTTGTCTGCTGATGCGTGGATTAGGTTTCTTGTTACTGTTTTGTTTACGTCGCAGTAAGCGTAGCTCATGTGTGCATAGTCTCCTCGGATTGTGCCTGGCGGTGCTGTTCGCGGTTCTGTTGGCCCAATAATTTTTCGCACAATTTCTATTGCATGCAGTCCTTCAAGTACCATTGCAACAACAGGCCCTTCCATTAGAAAGTTGATGTTGTAGTTTCTGACGTGTTCTCCTCTTCGTTGTGCGAGTTCTTCTGTGTAATGGCTTTCAGCAAGTTTTTTGTCTGCTTTGGCTAGTTTCATGGCGACAATCTTTAGTCCTGCGCGTTCAAGCCTTGTTATTATTTCGCCGATAAATCCTCGCTGGACTGCATCTGGCTTGAGGAGCACTAATGTTTGTTCTATCATTGTGTTTTTGTTTCTTCTTTATTTTTCTGGACGCCTTTTTCGTATGCTTTGGACCATTTTGTGTATCGTGGAACATGTTGCAGCTTGAAGAGGTTTTTGCGGCATTTTGAGCTGCAGAAGTTAAATTGTCGTCCGTCGTTCTTTACAAATATCATGCCTGTTCCTTGTTCAATTAGTTTTCTGCAAAAAGCGCATTTTGCCATTAGGTTTTGCCTCGTCCTGAATTAGTTAATGGTCTTGCTTCAATCTCTGTTTCTCTGAGCATGAGTATGTCGTCTTTTTGTATTGGCCCTTTGACGTTTCTTCGCAGGATTTTGTCTTGGTCTCTTCCTTTGAGGACTCTGCATCTTACTTGCACTGCTTCTCCGCGTGTGCCTGTTCTTCCTATGACTTCTTCGACGCGTGCAGGGACTGCGAAGCTGAAGCGTACTGCGCCTGCTGCTGGTGTTTGTGATTGTTGTTGTTTGTCAAGCTTTTCTCCAGTGGCTGCTTGTTTTAGCCCACCTTCAGTGACTTCTTTTACAACTTTCATTGCCATTTTGATTTCACTTTAGTTCTTTGATAATGTTTTTTGCATCGCCTTCAGCTATGATTGCAATTGCTGCTGTTGGCACGCCTATGCCTGCTGCTGTGCCGAGTTCTTCTTTGCTTGGCACTTCTATGCAGGGTATGCCTTTTTCTTTTGCGAGCAATGGCAGGTGCATGATTACTTCTGGTGGCGTGACGTCTTTTGCGTACACAACAAGTTTTGCAGTGCCTCGCTCAATGCTTTTTGTGACTTCGTTTGTTCCTCTTTTTATTTTGCCGGTGTTTTTTGCAAGTTCTACTGCTTCAAGGGCCCTCTCTGCTTTATCTTTGTCTGCCATGGTTGCCTCCTTGATGACGTGAGAATGTGTTCCCTCACTCAGGCTTTGTGCCTTCATTTGTCATCGGTTCGCTTGAATATAAGGAACTGGTTTATAAACATTTGTTTTGACAATGACTAAACCTCACGAATTCCACTAGTGTGCATAGAGCCACGGGTGGTAAAAACAATAGTGGTGGAATTCGTGACGGTGCTCAAGAACCACTGATTATAGTTCGTCGCATGCCACCGGTGTTGTGTCAGCAATTCACAAAATGTATAGCGTATACTTTGAATTGCTGAGCACATTAGAAAGCTTTGCTTTCAAATGAGTGAGGAGCCGCAGGCGACATTGCGATCACCGGTGGTTCTTGACACAGGCCAAAAGATTTATATACGTTGTGCACATTGTAATACACAAGATGCTGATTGTCAAAGATGCAATGGTTGTCATTCATCTGGCAAAAACTTTGTTGTTGGAGCACAGTTGTAAGTTTTTTGGTGGCGTCTTAATCTCCAAACTTGTTTATGAAGAAATCATGCACGGCGAAAAAGAACATGGCGAAGATGTCATAGAATTAAAAAAAGCATTTCACGACAAATTAATAAAAATTAAGCAAGTGCGTGATACTGCGCTAATTGAAAAATCGTATCAGTATAACATTTATCGCGGCGAGGCAGAAGCAGTGGCATTATACTGGCAAGAAAGAGCAGATTTTCTTGCTACAGATGATGATAATGTAAGAAAGAAAAAAGATGCTCTGTCAATTAAACTTATAGGCACGCCGGCAATAATCATGCGCTTGTTTCAATTAAAGTGCATCGAGAAAAATGAGTATTTGTTAGCTGTCAAGAAACTGAAAGAGATTGGTTGGTTTGCTAGCACTGTTTTTGACAGAATGATGCTTGAGGTGAACAAAAATGAGTGAAGCAATTGGAATAAGGCTTGATGATGAAATATTGAGAAAAGTCGATATTGTGAGCAGAGAAGAATATGCAGACAGAAGTACAATAATTCGTAAACTTCTAACCTTGGGACTAAACGAGATAACAAAACGAAAAACTGCACAAGCATACCGTGAAGGTAGAATAACTTTGAGTGAAGCAGCACATAAAGCAGGCTTAACACTTTGGGACTTCCAGCATTATCTTGTTGATATGGGGTTTGTATCAAGCTATTCAATTGAAGATATTAATGAAGAACTTGAACTGCTAAAAAAGAAACACAGATAGCAAATGCATTCCGCCACCTTTATAAGTTGTGATAAGTTGAATCTTGCAAGCGCTTTCGTAAATCCAGTAGGCATAAGATTTGAGGCTTTTTCTCCGGTTTGTTTTGAAAAGTGAACCAGTTCACAACTTATTTAAATTGCAGGCCTTTGTTTTCTCCGGCATGACAAGCTGTAACGTTCCTCACAAAATTCCAGAAATGCCTGCTGACAATTCTTTGTCCAAGGCAACGTTTGCTGGTGGTTGTTTTTGGTGCATTGAGGCAGAGTTTGAAAAGATTTCTGGAGTTAAGGCAGTTATTGCAGGCTATTCTGGAGGTAAAGAACCAAATCCTACTTATGAGCAGGTTTGTTCTGGAAGAACTGGTCATGTTGAGGCTGTACAGGTATTTTACGATTCAAAGTTTGTTTCGTACGAAAAACTTCTTGATGTTTTTTGGCATTCGATTGATCCTACTGATGATGGTGGTCAGTTTGCAGATCGTGGCAGTCAGTATATTTCAGTAATTTTTTATCATGACGAAACGCAACGAAAATCTGCTGAGCATTCAAAGAAAGAAATCCAGAAAGACTTTGGCAAACCAATTGTGGCGCGCATTGAAAAATTCACAACTTTTTATCCTGCAGAAGACTATCATCAAGCGTATCATAAAAAGAATTCGTTGCAGTACAAAGCGTATCGCAGTGGTTCTGGGCGTGATGATTTTCTGAAAACGCAGTGGAAGGATTCTTTGAGGCACAGTTTGACGCCGATGCAGTACAAAGTAACGCAGGAATGTGGTACTGAGCAGCCTTTTAATAATGAATACTGGGACAATCATGAGGATGGTATTTACGTTGATGTCGTGTCAGGCGAGGTTTTGTTCAGTTCTAATGATAAGTTTGATTCTGGCACTGGCTGGCCGAGTTTTACAAAGCCAATAGATGAAAATAGTGTTGTGTCGAATAAAGATAGCAGTTTGGTTAATGAACGAACTGAAGTGAGAAGCAAGAAAGCTAATTCACATCTTGGTCACGTGTTTGATGATGGCCCTGTTCCGTTACGTAAGCGTTATTGTATTAATTCTGCAGCATTGCGTTTTATTCCCAAAAAATGTCTTGAAAAAGAAGGTTATGGGAAGTATAACAAATTGTTTGATTGATGCCCTCGTAGGCTAACTTGGACATGTCACAAATTGACACTTAGATTTACATCTTGTCAATTTGTGAGCAAACTTAAAATTGGGGTTGCCATTTGTTGTAATAACGGCCCTGTCGGCTAGTGGATAGGCTTGAGGGTTCCGGTCCCTCAGACCTGGGTTCGTCTCGAAAATTTATATACGCTCCGGTAGGCTAACTTGGATAGACTGGTGGGTTCCGGTCCCACCGATCTGGGTTCGAATCCCAGCCGGAGCGTTATTTTCGAGAACTCACGAAAGCTTTGCTTTCGAGAGTAATCCCAGCAGGGCCGTTTTATTGTTAACCATACTTATTTATACCCCTTCTTCACTGCTTTTTCTTGATGATTGTTCAGATTGAAAAAAACCATGATTATGGTGAGAGTAACGTTACTTTTATTGGCATTACTAAGTCTGCGTATGGCCGTGCGCAATACATTCTTGTTAATTCTGATGATGGTGAGAATGAGTGTTTGAAGTTTCCTGGGCTGCGTTTTCGTGGCAATCTTTCTTCAAAACAAACTCTTGATGATGTTGCGCAGGAGCGTTTTGAGGAACAAACTGGGTTGGAGGTTAGCAAAATGCTTGGCTTGCGCGCCGTTGTTCCGACGCGGAGCCGCCATCGTGGCCAATGGATTTTTAGGAATATTTTTTTGGGTGTTGTTGATGATGTGCGTTACAAGAAAGGCCCTGACAAGCGCAGGGTGTATTTGGCTGATCCTTCGCAGGGTTGTTTTCCTCGTGACGAGTATGTTTTGCCTCTTGGTGCTTCTCACAAAAAAACTGCTTTGAGCTGGGTTACTCCTGATAACCAGATTGTTGCGCGCATTGCGACTGATATGTTGTATGATTTTGATTGGCATACTCTCGACACAAATTATTATCGCAGGATTCCTTGTGTTGGTGCTGAGCCTTTGGCGCTTTCTTTTGAGCGCCCACTTGGCTGTGGGCTTGCTGTTTCAAGCATTATTTTGTTGTATCAGCCAAGTTTTGATGTTCCTAAAAAGGTTATTTTGCTTAAAAGAAAAGGTGATGTTTATCCTGGCTTTGCGGGTGGCAAGATTGAAGTCTTAAAATCTCCTGATTGCGAAAATGTTGATCCTGTTAGTTGTTGTGCAAAGGAAGGCAGGGAAGAGTTTGGTTTTGATATCCAGCCTCGTGCGCTGAATGCTGTTGCGCTCACGCGCCTGCAGGTGCCTTCTGATGTTGTTAACGCTGAGGAAAGGTTTTACAACAGCATTGTGACGTATTCTTTTATTGCTGAGCCTACTAATCCTCAGGCTGTTGAGCGTGCACTTGAGAATCCCAAGGATTTTTTGGAGGGTAAAATGGAAAATTATGTTGTTGAAACTCTCGACGAGCTGCGTGACAGAGTGTATCATGGCAAGTTGAGAATGCCTGACATGATTTCTACTGGTGAGCAGTTTTTCAGGACATCACCTGGTGAAAAGATTTCTTTGACGCAGATTGTTTCTTCTGGTGCGCTTTAGAAATCATTTTAAACATCAATACGTATCATTGTTGCATGTTTGAAACAATTATTCTTTCAGTGGCTTTTTTGTTTCTTATTGTTGCTTCTTACACTGATTTCAAAAGCCGTGAGGTTCCTGACTGGATTAATTTTGCTGCTATTGCTTCTGGTCTTGGTTTAAGATTGTTGTACAGTGTTTTTTCTTGGGATTATCATTTTTTTGTTGCAGGCGTTATTGGTTTTGCCGCGGCGTATTTGTTAGCGTGTATTATGTTTTATTCAGGTCAGTGGGGTGGTGGTGACAGTAAACTGTTGATGGGTGTTGGTGCTTTGTTGGGTGTTGAGTTGAGTCTTGGCACAAAGGGTTTTGCGTTTCTTATTGCTTTAATTATTGTTGGTGCTGGTTATGGTTTGTTGTGGTCTGTGTGGCTGGCTTTGAATAACTGGAAGGGTTTTGTTCGTGAGGCAAAAAGTATTTTGTTTGAAATGTCTGCTTTGCATCGTTTGTCTTTGGGTGCTGCGATTGTTATTTTGGTTGCTGCGTTTGTTGTGCGTGATGATGTTTTTGTTTTTGTGTTGTTATTGTTCTTGAGTGTTTTTGTTGTTTTATTCTTTTACTTGTTTGTTTTCGTTAAGGCTGTGCAGGATTCTTGTTTGATGAAGTGGGTTGTTCCGCAAAGATTAACTGAGGGTGACTGGATTGCAGAGGATGTTGTTGTCAGCAGAAAAAGAATTGCAGGCCCTAAGGATTTGGGTGTTAATAAAGAACAGATTAAACAATTAATCTTGTTGTGTCGTCGTGGCAAAATAAAGAAAGTGTTGCTTAAGACTGGCATTCCGTTTGTGCCAAGTTTTTTGCTTGCGTTTTTGTTGATGCTTTGGAAGGGTAATGTTTTGTTGTTGTTCTTATAAACTCTCGCCCGCCTTCGGCGGGCTCGAGCAAAATTAAGGTATTCTTTGCAGTTG
>JACQMU010000082.1 GCA_016203425.1 Candidatus Woesearchaeota archaeon | reverse complement strand
GAGCGAGGTTAAAACAATAAAAGATGTTGACAATGAGACATGGGCAAGGTTCAAAGAACTGGCTTCTGAAAACAATTCAAATATGGGGCCTTTTTTCAAAACAATGCTGAAAGAATACGAGAAAACAACAAAAATATTCTGGAAAGACATACTAACTCGAGACAAAATACTTTCTGACAAGGAAGCAGAAGAATTTGGGGAGATAACGAAGAACGTGAGAGAAGAATACGGGTTTAGAGAATGACGTTTGTGCTTGACACTTCAATATTAATTGCAATTGAGAAGAGGGATAAGAACATAATAGAACAATTGGAAAGATTATCAAAAAGCGAACCTGCACCAGCGAAGATAACTTTCATAACCCACTTTGAATTCTTGCTTGGCATAAAAAAGAAGAAGCCAACGAACCAAAACAGAATAATAGAATTTCTGAATAAATTTGCAGTGCTACAAACAACAAGAACAACAACACACATATTGTCTGACCTTAAATACAATTACGGGGAGAAAGGGATAGCGCTGTCATTAGCAGACTTGCTAATTGCATCTTTGACAATAGAGAACAACATGACGCTGGTGACAAAAGACAAGGATTTTGAGAAAATAATCGAACTCAAGAAAATAATTATATAAAATAATGCATCACAAACTCTTTCTCTCCACTGTCTCTTACCAACATTTGTTTCTGATTCAAATTCATGATGATGGTTGCAAGCGTGTCAACACTGCCTTTTGTTTCTTTCTGCGGAAAACAAACACCCTGCGCATCTAATGCAGAAGTGATGTCGCCAAATGACACTTTCTTTACAGGATATCCTCTGTCGTGCAATGCTTTCTCAAACAACTGCTGGCGCGGACACACTTCATGATGATGTGAATATGAATTTGTGTGCGTCACTATTTCTTTGCATGCAAGCTGAGAAATTTCATCAGGCGTTGCTTCAAGACTTATAACAGTGTTATCTGCACTGCCAATTAAATAATGTGCGCATGCACTTCTGCGAAACTTCAGCACTTTCCTAAACGAATCCTGCACTGAAGCTGATTCAAGAACTGCACGCACAACAACATGAACAGGAACACCCTCGCGCAACAAATCAACAGGCGTATCAAGATAATTCAAACACACACCAACACCAGCATCGTTCAAGCCAATCTTTGCAACCATCCCAGGCTCGATAAGTGTTTTAATGCGCGGCTTGCCTGCCGGAACCAACTCAACAATCCGCGCCAAACCCTTCACTGAATTCAGCCAATCCCAATTCTGCGCAAGAACCACATTCCCCCACTGAGAACACTCTGCAGTAATGCCGAGTGACGTGCACTCAATCATTGCTGCATCTTTCAGTAATTCTGTCCTCGCGTTAATGGCATAAATTTGTTCTACAGGAACACGCGCACCACACGCAATGCCTTCAATTTCTTCATCAAGATGCGGCAAATACTTAAACACCATCACTGCATACTTTTTAACCTCGCCACAAATCTGCTCATCAGAAAGCTTCCACAATTCTTTGTAGACTTCAAAAGTTTGCTGAATCTCTCTGCGCAAACATTCTCCATGCTCTTCACCAATCTGATGAGGAGTTCCGCGAAAAACAAGCTCAGGCATCATACACGCACAACCCTGAAGATATCATCTTGCCGCAGAATTGAAACAGCACACTCAGCTGCCTGAAATTCGACAAAAACAATCTTTGAAGCACCCCATTCAACAAAACGCGCAGAAATCATACGCTTCAATACCGAAAGAATTTCTTCAGCAAACGGACCACGGCCCCACGTCTCAATCTCAGCAAACCAGCGCTCATTTGGATTAATCTGTTCAAGCATACCAGAAACCTTTTTCTTAATTCCATCAAGGCTTGCATCACACCAGCCATCAACAGGAATCCAGTTCTCAGTAGCAGAAAACTCAGCAGGATTTTCAACAGCTTTTTCCTTCAATTCCTGAATAATTTCTTTAGGCTCAAGCACTGTTTTAACACCAATAACACTGCCATCACGAGTTTTTTCAATCAAAGCTTTTTTGTCGCCCAATGCAATAAGATGACGTTCGATCTCTCTTCTAGCAGCAAGATAACCCGCATCACCAAAATAATGAACAAGCAAATTGTATTCCACACTAATCACCCTTCCAAAAATAGTACAAAATTTTCTGCGCAACAAAAGCACACGCGATGCCAAGAATTGCGCCTGCAAAAACATCAACCGGATAATGCACACCAACAAAAATTCTTGAGAAACCAACAAGAACAGCAATAACGAAAGCAGTAATTCCTAATTTTTTATCAGCAAAAAATATTGACTGTGCAAACGCAAACACAATATCTGTGTGACGACTGGGAAAACTCGCTGTCTTCAAATGATCAACCAAAAGATTAACCTCGTGCGCAACAAAAGGCCTCTCACGAAAATAAAAAAGCTTCATTACAAAATCAACAACAAAAACAAGCCACACTGCAAACAAAGAACTGTACAAATTTTTTCGCTTGCAATACGACAACGCCAGAATTGCAAGCAATGGAACACCAAAATCAGTAATCGTAACCATAACAAAATCCAGCCAAGGATAAGTTCCTGCAATGCTGTTAATCAGCTGAAATAACGCATAATCAAATGACATGCACGAATAACATGAGAAGTGATTTATTAATTTTGAGGTAGAAATCATTATATATGACTACTGCGAATACAAAACCAATGGACTACCTCCACATCATTGAAGATATGCCGCACCAAATAAGAGACGCAATAAAGTTAGCACAAGGAACAAAAGTTGAGGGTGAAATTGACAACATTCTCGTCACAGGAATGGGCGGCAGCGGCATACCTGCAGACATTTTAAGAACAGTGATGCGAGATACAAAAACTCCTGTCTTTGTAAACAAAGATTATTCACTGCCAAACTTTGTCAATGACAAAACACTCCTGTTCGCAATTTCTTACTCGGGCAACACTGAAGAAACTCTGGCTGCATACAAAGAAGCAACAAAAAAAAGAGCGAAAATAGTGTGCATCTGTTCTGGAGGAAAACTAAAACAAACAGCAACTGAAGCAAAACTCATCATTGTTCCTGAAGGCATGCCACCACGCTCAGCAATTGCATACCTGTTATTTCCAGCACTTATCGTGCTACACAACTCAAAACTATTAAAACTCAACAGAGAAACACTCATCAAAACAATTGATGCATTACACGCGCCAGAACTCAAACAAAAAGCACAAGACCTTGCAGAACAATTGTTTGGAAAAATCCCGCTCATTTATGCCTCGCCAGCATTCGAAGCAATAGCACTGCGGTGGAAACAAGCAATAAATGAAAACTCAAAACAACATGCATTCTGGAATGTTTTTCCAGAAATGAATCATAACGAAATGATGGCGTACACACGACCGCAACAAGGATTTCACGCAATACTTTTACGGGATGAAAACGACAGCCCGAGACTACAAAAAAGAATTAGTTTAACAAAGGAAATCATAAAAAAACAAGGAACAACAACCACAGAAATAATGCTAAAAGGCGAATCATTGCTGGTAAAAATGATGACTGCAATATTCTTAGGAGATTTAACATCATATTATCTCGGCATTAAAAATAAAGTTAATCCTGAAGAAACAAAATTGATTGAAG
>JACQMU010000074.1 GCA_016203425.1 Candidatus Woesearchaeota archaeon | reverse complement strand
GTCTAACATTGAGTCTCTGAATTTGAAAAACATTACTGTGAAGCACAAGAGTGTTTATGATGGTGTTGATGAAAAGCATGTTGACCTTATTACTTTAGACCTTCCTGAGCCGTGGAAAGCTGTTCCTGCAATTGATAGTGCTTTGAAAATTGGTGGTTTTATAGTGAACTTTTCTCCGACAATTCCTCAAATTATGGATTTTGTTTCCGCATTAGAAAAGAATGAGCATTTTCTTGTTGTTAAAACAGTAGAATTGATTGAGCGTTTGTGGGAAGTGAACAATCGTCGTGTAAGGCCAAAATCTATTTCTATTGGTCATTCTGGTTTTTTAACGCTTGTGAGAAAGATATCGTGAATAAAATGTTGCAAAAAGAACTTCTGAGGATGATGAAAGAAGATCAGGATATGCGGAGAAGTATGAAAAGGGTTGAGGATTATGACATTTCAGTTGATGAACGTAACCTGAAGCGAATGAAAGAGATTGTTGAAATGCATGGCTGGCCAACGTACAATTCGGTGGGTGAAGATGGTGCTTTTGCTGCATGGTTGTTGGTGCAGCATGCTGATCGTGATCCCGAATTTCAAAAAAGATGTCTTGATTTGTTGGAGCAGGCCGTGAAAGCAAATCAAGCAGATAAAGCAAGTCTTGCTTATTTGACTGATCGTGTTCTGGTGCATGAGGGGAAGAAGCAAGTATATGGGACGCAGTTTTATGTCGATAAAAAAGGCGTGTATGGTCCTCGGCCGATAAAAGACCAAAAGCATTTAGATGAAAGAAGGGCAGCAGTTGGTCTTGAACCGTTTGTTGAGTATGAGGCAGGTCTTCGAAAAAATGTGGCGATGTGGGATAAAAACCAGCAAAAGCAGTGAGAAAAATTTCTTAGTATAAATTTAAAAACTCTTAATTCTATCGTTGCTGTATGTCCAAAAAGAGTGTTGATGTCGCGCCTAAATCTTATCTGCCGGTATTATATGGTTCTCTCATTGCATTGATTGTTGTTTTTCTTGTTTGGCAGTTTTTTCGTGTTCAGCCTCTTGAGGAAGAAACGTTTGAGGGTACTTCTGGAAAGAAAGAGCTGCTTCCTGAAAAACTGGTTGTTGGTAATGCGTCTTTGTTTGAGAGGGATGCTGAGTTTAAGCGTTTGTTTGCTGAGTCTATGTCGCAGAAGGCTCAGTTGAAGAGTGTTGTTTTTGAGTCGGCTGCTGGCATGATGGCTGCTGATGCTGTGCAGGCGAGTGGTTTTAATTTGCCTGGTGGTTACAAGAGTCCTTCTTTGTTTGTTAAGGGTGTTACGGATTTTCCTGTAAGTACAGTTGTGCATGATCAAGTGAGTTGTGCGTTTGTTAGTAAGGAGAATGCTAAAATATCTCTATCGAAAGGTGATGCTTCTGAAATTCTTGTTCCAGATGGTTTTGAGCTTGCAAGTGAGCCTGTTAGTGTTGCGTGTAATGGTGAGTCTCTTGATATGACGTTAAATGTGCCGCAAGTTTTTTCTGATGTTAATGTTGTTCGTTGTATTAATGGTGGTTGTCGTCCTGTGAGCAAGGTGGATAGTTCTGTTGGTGAGCTTGTTTGTAATGGTTTGCCGGTTCGTGACTTTCGTAAAAAACAGCTTGAGTCTCGCCCAGGCGCGCTTAATGAGGGTGCTTGGGGTTTTAAGGAAAGCACAGAAGTCACGTTGAAGCCTTCTGAGCACACAGTGGTTTTTGGTAATTATGTGATAGATTTTGTTGGCAATCGTTCTTCTGAGCTTGTTGTGTCTGTGAGCACGCCTGTGCGTAATGTAACAAATCCTTTGAATCCAGAGTTTGTTATGGTCGGCGCCCCAGTAATCTTGAAAGTGAAGAGTGGTTCTTTGAGGAATGTTTCTGTTCGTGTGTTGGCAAAGTTTTCGTTGCTTGAGAATATTGACATGAAGAATTTGGGTTTGTATCGCGGGGCTGTGAATGGTTGGGAGTTTGTGCCGAGTTATGTTGTTGAGCGGTTGTTGCTTGTGGGTGAAATTTCTGATTTTGAGAATGTGCTGGACAAAAATAAAGAAGTGTTGTTTGCAGTTATGGGTCGTTTGTGTGTTGCGTGTTATGCTGCTAAGCTTGAGCGTGTTTATAATGGCAGTTCGAGAAATGCTATTGTTTTGGTGCATGGTTTGTTGAGCAGTCCTGCTGCGTGGCAGTACGTAATTGATGATTATGTTTTGAACAAGCAGCCTTTTCAGATTTGGGTTTTATCTTATCCTATGGATCATCCTTCTTTGAGTGTTGGGCAGCAGCTTGCTGATTTGTTGGAGTCGCGTGCGAATGAATTTGATAACGTTAATTTGGTTGGTCATTCGTTGGGTGGTTTTGTTGTTCAGCACGCATTAAAACTTAGTGCTGAGCGTGGTTTCAATTTTTTGAAAAAAGTTGACAAGGTGGTGCTTATTGGTTCTCCTAATGCTGGTACGCCTGCCTTAGCTGTTTTGAAGGATGTTATTAAGTATGTGATTAATTCTGGTGACAAGATTGGGTTGCTGAATCTGAATGATGTTGTTGTGAATGAGTTGCGTAATGGACTTGAGCCTGAGAAATTAAGTGGTGTTTCGTATGTTGCGATTGCAGGCAACAAGCCTTATGCTTTTAGGCTTGGTCCTGTGAGTTTTTCAAGTGATGTTATTTTCGGAATTAATGAGCCTAATGATGGTGTTACTAGTGTGAAGAGTGTGCAGGACATTCGTGTCGGCCCTTTTTTTGCTAATGAGTCGTGTAAAAATCTTTTCTTATTTCCTTTGACGCACACTGCTTTGACTGACGATGCAACTGCTCGCAGGGTTATGTCACGTATAATTTCCAGTGATGTTGCTGTTGATAATTCTTTGCTTGGCTGGAATCGTTTTGTTCGTTTTAAGGTGGCGGGTTGTGTTTCTGGTGAATCTTATGTTGCAGTTGGCAAAAAGGTTTCTGGGAATGTTGTTGAAACTCCTTTGTTGTGCGGTTGTGGTAATGGTGTTTGTGGTCTTGATGAAACAAGAACAACGTGTTCGCAGGATTGTAAAGTGTAGTGTGTTTGTTCAGTCTTTTTGTTTGGTGCTTTTGTAAACTCTAAACCCACTTTCTCGTGCTACGGTTTCTGCATTGCCAAATGTTTCTTTCATCTTTGCTTCCAGTACGGCTCCGCCTTTTTTATGTCGTGCAACGAGGTAAAAAACTCCTTGTTTGTTTAAGTGTTGTGGTGCGTGTTCAATGAGTTGAAAGCATATTTTTCTGCCTGCTGTTTGTGGCGGGTTGAGCAGTATGTAGTCGAACGTTTCTCCTGCAACTGTTTCATACGAATTTCCTGTTCTTACATCAACAGTAACATTGTTTTGTTTTGCGTTTTGTTTTGCTAATTGTGTTGCTCGTTTGTTGGCGTCAGTGAGCACAACTTTGGTGTCAGGAATTATTTTTGCTATGCTGATTCCAATAATCCCATAGCCGCATCCTAAGTCAAGAACTTTTGTGTTTTTCTTTATTTCTATATTTTCAATGAGTATTTTGGTTCCTAAATCAATTTTTTTTCTTGAGAATACGCCTGATGCAGTGGTGAGTTTTAGTTCTGTTTCGTTTATTCTGAAGGTTATTTGTTCTGTTACTAATTTGCTGGTTGGTTCTTCTGTGTAATAGTGTTCATTCATTGGCTAATTCCGGTGGTACTGGTATGATTGGGTTTTTGATTATGCCGAACCATGTGTACAGTGCTTTTTCAAGTGCTCTTAATAATTCATTTTCTTTGCCTTGGATGATGATGCATGTGCCGCTGAGTTTTATGTGTGTTGGTTCTGCTTCTTTGAGTATGATGATGTTTAATTCTTTGTTGTCGCACGTTACTACTGGTCGTTCTTTGCATGCGTCTGTTTGTTCGCCTCGCGTGCATGCTGCTACTGCTTCTCGTCCTAATGGCCCTGTTAGTTGTGTTGTTAGTTCCGATGCTGCGTGTGCTAAATATTTGAAGCTTTTGTTGCCTGAGAATGGGTCAAATGCAATGTAGATTTTGTTTTTTTTGTTGAAGCTGTTGTTGAGTTCTCCTACGATTGGAATGTCTTCTGTTTCATCTGGGGTGTATTTGAGCCCTATTTTGTAGGTGTTGCCTGCTCGTTGCCAGTTCATGTACCATATAACATCTTGTTTTATGAATTTGAATGCGCCGTAGTTTTTTGTTTCTGTTGGTTTTGGCTGGTGGTAGTACTTTACTCCAAAGAATACTGCTAACAAAAATAATATCACGACAATTGTTGTGCAGATGACAAAGATGTTTTGCAGTTTGTCGTTTTGTGTTGTTTCGGTCATGGTTGCATTATTCCAAGGAAGGAGTATATTAACCTGTCTGTTGTTGTGTAGAGTTCTTGTGCTCGGTCTGCGGTGATTGTTAGGCAGTTGTTTTTGTAATGAATGTCTGTTGCGTTGAGTTTTGTGTTGAGGTTTAAAACAATGACTGGCAGTTGTTGTGTTGCGTTTTTGCAGGTTATTTCTGGTAGTGTTGTGTATGTTGTTGTGTTTGTTAGCCCGCGTTGGACGTATCGTTGTTTGTTGGTGACTGTTGTCTCAAAATAATATTGTAGTGCGCCTAAATCTTCTGCGTACCTGTTGTTTGGGTCATAACTGAATGCTATGATTGGGCTTTCTTTTAATGCAGTTGTGTTAGTGGGCAGTTTTATGTCTTCCAGTTGTTCTGGGAAATAATTAAAAACAAATTGTTGTCCGTTGATGGTTGTTCTCCATCCTTGTGGCAGCCGTAAAAAAGTGTGTTCTCCATATTTTTGTTTTAAATTGTCGCCGCCATTATCTACAAGTACAAATCCCAGTACGCTTAGTATCATGATGGCTGCAATAAATAAGGACATTGCTGTTTTTTTGTCAAACATTTGTCATTCTTAAAAAAGATTAGTTTTAAATGTTGTGTTATTTTTGGCAGTGTTGTGGAGCAAATCAACAAGAAGTACAAGCACCATATTTTTGTGTGCATTAATGAACGCGATTCTGGTGACTGTTGTGCAAAAAGAAACAGCACTGAAATCTTGCGTATTTTGAGAGAGCACATTAATAATAATGGCCTCGTGCATGAGTTTAACGTGACAAAAACAAAATGTTTGGGGCATTGTGCAGAAGGGCCCACGATTGTGATTTATCCTGAAGGTGTGTTTTTCAAAAAAGTTTGTGTTGATGACACTAAAAAGATTATTGATGAGTTTCTGACACTATGAAAGCATTCTTTCTTCAAGGGTGCAGTGATAGCGTATGTTCAAGCAACACGCCATCCTGCTGATTTTGATCGTCGTAGGCAGGCGTATTATACGACAAAGAAGATTGAGAAAGTTGATAGTATGTGAACATAAGCCTCACATCGGAGGCGGCACCCTCTTCGTAAGCATTTACACTTTTTTTGGTGGTGCAAGAATCTGTTTGATTAGAAAGTGGTGGTTGTATATTTACTTTTAGTTTGACAATTTGCGTGAATGATTGTTGAAGCAATATCTAAACTTGAAGAAGAAAAACTGAAGTTCATCGATGGATTTTTATATACTTTATTCGCTTTTTACAGTATGGCGCGATCAAAATACAAGTATGGATTGCCCTTTCGAAAGGAAGCTCAGGCACAGGCTGTTTCTGATACAAAAGTTCATTACGGGAAGCTAAAATTTGCAATAGATTTTGTGATGCCAGAAGACAGTCCGGTTCTGGCTGCCAGAGATGGTATTGTGGTAGACTACAAGAAAAATTCAAAAACAGGTGGTAACGATCCAAAATTGGCGAATGAAGCCAATTACATAACTCTCCAGCATGAAGACAATGAATTTTCTCAGTATGTTCACCTAAAACATCAAGGAATCTTAGTGAAAAAAGGCCAAACTGTTCAAAATGGTCAAGTGATTGGTTTGAGCGGAAACACAGGTTATTCTACAGAACCCCATCTCCACTTCGTCGTTTTTCAAAGATATGGTGCTAAAGAAGAAGACTGGGAAAGTATAGAAATAGAATTCGAGTAAACTCGTCAAGAGAAAACTTAAACAAATCTTCTGAGTTGTACTATGGTTGTTTCAGTATTCTTCTTATTTCCGCCACGAATTCTTCTGCTCTTTGTAGGATGGTTTGTGCTAAATTTTGTTTGGCGCTCACACTGATTTCGTATTGTATTTTGTGTCTTTTGTGGCGTTCGTGCTGCGTTTATGTATTCACGTACACAAGATTGTGTAGAAATATCCATTTATTTCTTTGCTAGTGATTCTTTTGTGTCATAGATTGCTTCTTTGCATAATTGTTTGAGTTTTTGTAATTGTTGTGTTTGTGCTTGTAGGCTGATGCCGTATTGTAGTTGTTCGCGTAGTTCGATGACCGTTGTTTCTGCGTGTTTGGCTTCATTGTATTGTTTGAGTGCGTCTATGAATTTTTGGTCTAACATTATTTTCTTTTGTTCTGTTAAGTGTTCGATTGCCGCTATTGTGCATTCTTGGTTTCTTGATTCATAGCCGTTTTTGGCTAGTAGTGCTAGGAAGCAGTGGTATAGTGAGTAAAATCCGGCGCTGATGCTCCAGTCGCTGAATCCTCCTTTTGTAAAGTAATCGATTGCTTTGAGGTTGTGTTCTGCTTTTGTTACGTGTTGGTATGCAAGTTCTGTGTTTGGTGCAAGTTGTACTAGTCCTCTGTGCTTGTTTGTTTCTGCTAACTCTTTTTTTGCTTTGTTCAGGCACCATGTGAGTTTATTCCCTATTTGCGGCATTTGCGAGCACCTCTATGATTAGTTCTTGTCCTTTTATTACAATT
>JACQMU010000109.1 GCA_016203425.1 Candidatus Woesearchaeota archaeon | reverse complement strand
TGTTGGATTATCTTGATTATTTTTCAGTTGGTGTAATCTTTGTTGTTTTGTTTGTTCTATTGAAATATTTGTCAAACAGGTTTAGAATTATTAAGTCATGGAAGTTTTTGGCTGCTGGTGATGAAGCTGAATTTGATACTGGGTGGAAAAAGCTTTTGAAAGTTTCGTTCACAGTAAAGGATGCTGTTCAGAATTTGAAGATCAGGGTTATGAAAGGTTCGCGCGGCGTTCAAATTTCTGCTGGTGAGAATGTTTATTCTTATGTGCGTTTTGCAACAAATGTAACGTCGTCTGTTGTGAATGATGTTTCTTTTGTGTTTAAGGTTAAGAAGTCTTGGCTTGTCAGGCATTCTTCTTCTGAGAAGGATGTTAAAGTCTTTGCTTTTGTTAATAATCGCTGGCGTTCATTGGATGCTGAAATTGTTGGTTCTGATAATAATTTTGTTTTTGTCGAGGCTCAGTCTCCTGTTTTGGCTCCGGTAGCTGTTGTTGGCAAGGGAAAGCCTGTTGTCCGTGAGGTTGTTCGAGAGGTTGTTTCTGAGGATGTTGTTGAGAAGAAGAAAGTTGTTCACAAAAAGAAACTTTCGTTTGGCTGGTTGAAGAATTTTGTTGCTTATGGTGTTTTGTTTGTTTTGCTGGCTGTTGTTTTTGCTGGTTTTGCTTATTTGTCGCAGATTGAGCCTTTGCCAGAGGTAACAAGTGGCATTCAGCCGCAGGTTTGGTTGCAGGATACTTCACAAACACTCAATCTTGCTAAATTTTTTAGTGATCCTGATGGTGATGCTTTGTCGTTCAGCGCTACTTCTGTTGAGCATATTAAGATTACTTTTGATGGTTCGAATGCAGTTTTGACTCCGGATGCTGGCTGGCATGGTCGTGCTTCAACAACTTTTTCTGCCAATGACGGCCAGGCTTCTGTTTCGAGTAATGAAGTTATTTTGTTGGTTAAGAAAAGGTTTGTTCCTTTGTGGGTTAAGCCGTACATTCCTCAAATAATAAGTGGTGTTTTGTTTGTGTTTGTTGTTGTTATCTTGATTGTTTTTCGCGAGAATATTTTGAAGTTCTTGGATGATAGTGAGGATTAAAAAAATCCTTTGACTGCAAAGAACGCGCCTGTTGTGAAGAGTGTTATGAGAATGCTTCTCAACAGCCAGTTAAGTTTGATGGTGTATTCTGGTTTTCTTTGGCTGTGTTTTTGTGCTTTCCAGTGCATGAGTACAATGAGTATGCAGGTGAGTCCTCCTGAAAGTGCGCCTGTTATTTCTATTGTTTTTGCAAATGATTGAACACCAATAATGAGGATTAGGACTGGTATGCTGCAGGTTAGAATCCATGCAGTTTTTTCTTTGAGTTTGTAATCATGATGGTACATGTCGCTTAGTCCGTAGCCGAGGCCTATGTATGACGTCATTAGTGCGAGAACAGCGAACAGGTTTGCAAGGGCAAGTCCGATGTTGCCTAACTGTTGTCCAATTGTGATGGTTGCAATTTCTGTTGTGGTTGTGCCAGCTGTGCCAACTACTGTCAGTGCAAATATTGTGTAAACAATTAAAGGGATTATTGAGCCGATAATGATTGCTTTTTTTAGTGCGTGTTTGTTTTTTTGTAGTTCTTCGCGCATTTCTGGGATGGCTGTTGTTCCAAGGAATGCGAAAAGAATAATGCCGTAAGGAAGCAGAAGATTGTTTACATTAAACACTGCGAGATTTTCTGTGTGAATTGTGCGGGTAAAAAATATAAGTGCAACAATGATAGTAAAGATGATTAGCTTTGTTGCTTCCATTGCAAATTCTGATTCTTCAAGTGTTTTGAGTCCTTTGTTGATGATGATTGCTCCTGTGATAAAAAATAGTGTGCTCCACACCCACGCTGGCCCTCCAAAGATTTGTGCAAGGCTTTGTCCTCCGCCAATGATGTAGGCAACGATTGCTCCGTAAATGCCGAATATCATTGCTGTGCTCATCAATTGTTTTCCCCAACTGCCGAGATATGTTTGTGCATATCCTGTTAGTTGGTGGTGTCCTTTTGTTCTGAGTGTTACTTCTCCGAGAATTAAGTTCAGGAACAGCATTGCAATGCCTATGAGCACTAAATCCAGTAGTCCTGTGAGAAATCCTGCTTTTGCAACTGCGTACGGTACTCCGAGCACGCCTGCTCCGATTGTTATTCCTACGAGTGTTGCAATGCTTGTGTACAAGTGATTGTTTTTCATGTGCTCTTTTTGTGCGTTTAAGAATTATGATTATTTAATGGTTGTGCAAAAAGTGGGGACACAGGGATTCCACGCAGCGCGAAGCGCAAGTGGCGCCAGAAAATTATTTGAATTTTCTGAGCGTGTTCAAATCCATGTTTCAATTATTTTGTTTTTATTATGTTAATACTATGGGGACACAGGGATTTGAACCCTGATCCGCCGCTCTCCCCGAAACTTTATACTTGCTTTTTTAAAAGTTTACTGGAGGCGGCTATACTAGCCAGGTTGTACTATGTCCCCGAAATATTTGTGAAATAATTGTTATTACGGATATAAAGATTGTGCTTTCTAGTTCTGTATTCTTGTGCAGATAGAATTAAATATGTGTAAATTAATAACTTGATTATGGGTGATTGGGCAAAATCAGACTTTGGCGTATCGCAACTTCCTGAAACAGTCATTTTAGTTGCAGGTACAAATCCGTCAAATATTCAAAAGAAAATTCTTACACTATTTGATGAAGTATTAGTCCATCGAGACATAGTTTGTCAAGCGTACATTGTAAGAAAAGGTAACAAAAAGTATGTATTGATATTTCACGTTTATGGCGCGGCATTAGCTGTCGATGAATTGCATGTTCTGAAAGATGGTGGATGTAAAAAACTGTTCTTTGTTGGTTATGCCTGGTGTAGAAAAGAAAATGCGAGAGTTGGAGATTATATTCTTCCATCAAAAACGTATATTATGGATGGGTTTACGAACATTCTTTTCAAGAAAGCTAAATGGGCAAGTCAAAATGCAGAGATGAAAAGACAAGTACAAGAAATACTAAAAAAAACCAATGCCAAAATCCATGAAGGTAACACTGTTTCTATTCCATCTGTATTTCGCAGACCTGCGGAATATAAATACATTTCAAAGAGGATAACATCAATCGCGCACGAGCAAGAGTTAGCATCTGTTCTACATTTTTCAAAAATTCTAGGAATAAAAGCAGCAGGTACATTGATAATTTCAGACACTAAAGTCCAACATCTTCATGCAGAGGAATCAAAAAGGATAAGACAAGAGAGACTTTACGAGTTGATTAAGAGTATTATCTTGTAGCTTTTCATTTCTTCTTATACCCAAACACTTTATTATATTTGTCGTGGTCCATAAATTCAAGGACAAATGTTATGATTTTTACTTCATCGCCTATGATTGTGTAAATTAGTCGCCAGTATCCGACTAAATCAATTTTCCACAGTCTATCTGTGCCATAGCGTTCGACTGCTTCTTTTGGAATGTATTTTCTTGGAATGTGCATGCCAACTTGCGGGTTGATTTTGAGGTTATTCTTCTCGCGTTCAATTGCTTTCAGTAATTGCATGTTAAACGAGTTATCTTTGCCTTGTTCTTTCTCAGTAATGATTTGTTTTTGTAGTTCTGTGTACTCTGAATTGGCCTCCTCAGAGAACTGCACCCACACATCTTTCATGCAACCCTAACGCTTTTTCTAAGTAGTTCTTTAAGTTTTCGGTTGTCTTGTTGTATCCAAATTATTCCTTTTTCGCCAATGAATATCTTGCCGCTGTCTTCAAGATATTTCAAAATTAGTGTCAGTGTTTGGTGCATTATTTGTGTTGGAAGGCGTCTTTTTAATTCATTTTTAGAAATATCTATGTCTGCATCTTGCAAAACTTTCTCTACTTCAAGTACGGTTTTCAAGTTTGGATAGTGTAATATTTTTAGTTGTTGTAACATTGTAGTGTTATATAAACTTATATGGTATATAAACT
>JACQMU010000072.1 GCA_016203425.1 Candidatus Woesearchaeota archaeon | reverse complement strand
GTGTGGAAACAATTAATTCTTTTATTGTAGATTTTCTTGCTGATAAATTGAAACTAGCAAACATTACCATTTGTGCATGCGGTGTTAAACATTGCAAGATTAATAATAATGCCATGCAGCACGTGTATGAGTCTGTCGAAAAGATTATCAACGAGCATGTTAATTCAATGCGTAGTTTTTTGATATCAAGAAATCTGGCTAATGATGTACTGTTTTGCAACATTAAAGAACTAAACACACTCCCACAGCATCTTGTAGCAGTTCCTTTAGTGTCAAAGAATACTGTTTTAGGCTTTATAGCTTGTTATGCCAATGAGAGCATGGCGTCAAAGCTTGAATTATTATCATGGCTATGCGCGCATTTAGTTGTTGTTTTTGAGCGCGAGAAGCATCATGATGAAGTCAGGCAGTCTGCTGTTCATGACGCACTCACTGGACTGCACAATCGTGTTTTTCTCGAGATTGTTGGCGAACAAAGCATTGCAAAGCTTTGTGCGGCAAAATTTCCTTGTTCATTGTTGTTGTTTGACATTGATAATTTTAAGTTGTATAATGACAAAAATGGCCATGTTGCCGGCGACAAAATCTTACAGGATTTAGGCACTTTGCTTTTGTCTTTTTGTGATAAAAACATCATTGTGAGCCGTTATGGTGGTGAAGAGTTTGTTGTTTTGTTGCCCGAAGCCAAGAATGACAATGCTCTTGAGGTTGCTGAAAAATTAAGGGCTTCAGTTGCTGAGCATGTCGGGATAACGATTAGTGTTGGTGTTGTTTCCTGTTTGAACAGTTCTGTAAGCTTGCAAAAAATGGTGCAGGAAGCGGATATTGCTTTGTACAAGGCAAAATCATTGGGAAAGAACTGCTGTGTTCAAAGAATAATCGTTGATAAGAATGTTAATGTTATTGACGCGTATGATGCTAATTCTATTGGCAAAACATAATGTTCATGTTATTTCGAGCTGATTATTTCAATCACGTCTCTATGTTTCAGTAAATATTCTTTGCCAACGGTTCTTTTTGTTTTTACGTCAATTGCGCGTATGAATCCTTTGCCTAAGTCTGTGTGGAGCTTGTATGCAAAATCAAGTGCTGTGCTTCCTTCTGGCAGCAGAAAGCAGTCTGGCAGCACATTTCCGTGCTGGTCTGAGAGCTTGTTGACTCCGCCTGGAAATATTGCAATGTATTTTAGCAATTCAAATAATGCTGCGTCTATTGTTTTTTGCACGCCTGTGCTGTTGTATTGTTCGAGGATGTTTTTGTTGATGTAGTCAATTGCTTTTTGTTGTTGGCTGCTTAATGTTTGTTTTACGCTGACTTTGTTCTCGCCAGGGATGTACTCGAGAAGCCCTTTTTTTGCCGCTTCTCTTAATGCCAGTTCTGATTCTGCTGAGCATGGTATTATTTTGTATTCGGGAAATTGTTTTTGTATGCGCTCAAAGTTTTGTCTCCCAGACGGCAAATCTATTTTGTTTGCTGCAATTATCATAGGTTTTGTCAGCCTGCGAAGCTCACTGCTTAATTTTAGTAAATGTTCATCTGTCCACTCGATGAGTGTTTGTGGCAGATTTAGTGTTGCAACAGCATTTTTTACCATTGTTTCATTGACGTTAAGCCCTGAGAGCTGTTTGCCAAGAACTTTTGCAGGATCAAGCTTTTCCTGATGAATCTGGCGCGCAAGCTTGTCCCACCCTTTTTTTATGATGCCTAAGTACCATTGGTCAAGTTCGTGCTCGAGAAATCTTATGTCAAATGCCGGGTCGTAGTTGCCTGGCTGCACAGCCTCTCCTTTTTCGTTTGTTGCGCCTGCAATGTCGACGATGTGTATAAGTGCGTCTGCCTGCCTTAAATCGTCGAGAAATTTGTTGCCCATACCCTTACCTTCATGTGCCCCAGGCACAAGCCCCGCAACATCCATGACTTCGACTGGCACAAAACGCACGTGGTTGATACACGAGCCTGTACGTGGATTGCACTGAGTGTTAAATTCCTTATCCACACATTCAACCTTTACGAAAGCAAAACCCTTGTTAGGCTCAATAGTTGTGAACGGATAAGGCGCTATCGCCACATCTGCAAGAGTGAGCGACTTAAAAAATGTTGACTTGCCAACACTCGGCTTTCCTACAACACCTATGAGCATGGCTTGTTGGTCAACGAATGTGGCTTAAAAAACTATTGTTCCATTGTATTAATTGCAGCATGGCAAATATTATAAATCCCTTTTCGTTTGTTAATATTATGGCGTTGCGTCACCGTTACAGTGGTCTTGAGTATGTTGAAGCTGCAAAGTTCAACGTTATTTTTAAAGACGTGTTTAGCCTGAAATATATCTACACACTATCTCACGAATGGCTCATAGAATTCGGATACACAGACCGCAATGATGAAAAGTTTCCAGAGACAATGTACATCCAGAAGGATTTGGCAGGCGGCGTGAAAGAGTTATGGATAAGGTGGCGTTTGAGCAAGAATCCTGTCTCAGGCAAGAGCAAATTCTGGAATTACATGTTTGATATTGACATTCACGTGTTAGGAATGACTGACGTTGAAGTGATGATGGGCACTAAAAAGATAAAAATGAATAAAGGAGAGGTTGAGTTTCAAGTCGCTGCCAACCTCGTGTGGGACGCTTCAAAAGAATGGGAAAAAAGTGCGTGGCTAAAGCCGTTTAAACAAGTTTTTCTGAAACGCGTCGTCCGCGAAAAGCGTGAAGAATTAAAGACAAAACTGTATGATGAGGCTTATCGTTATCAAGGAATACTAAAGTCATATATGCAGCTTGACAATTATTTGAAAGAGCCCGAGGGCGGTGCGTTCTGGCGCACTGTTAAAGGAGAATAACTGGTTTAGGGGGTGGTTTGGTGTCAGACAACATTTTGTCAATTAATGATATAGATGTTTTTGTAGAAGATTATGATGATACAATAGTGTACAATTCCTGCAAGTATGAGCTAGCAAAAGGCAAGGCATGCATTGCCGTGCTTGAATTCTTAGGCCATCGTGCACCATATGTTGACGAACTGCTTCCAAAACTGGAAAAAATTGAAGCAAAGATTGTAACACGCGCAGGGTTTTCAAAAGCTTCGCAGGAAGAGATTTTCACAACGTTTTTGGAAACTCAGTGTGCTGAAGCTGGTGTTGCAGTGCCTAATGAATTGAGAACTTATTTTCTGGAACTTGCACACTATCCTATTACTCCTTCAAGCTACACGCGTGATGACATCATAGCTGGTGCTGAAGAAACATTAATGTTCAAGATTGCACAAGGCAAAGAAATGTACATTGTCACGCGCGGCGACGAACTTATTCAAAAGGCAAAAATGCAGTATTTGGGAATTGATAAATATTTTAAGCCAGAAAATATTCGCGTCACGAGCACAAATGACAAGCGCGCGCTGCTCGAAGAAATAAGCACTGGAAAAGATCGCAGCAGAATTGCAGTAGTTGACAACGGCTTAGCAATGATTAATGCTGCTACAGAACTTGGCTTTTTGGGCTTTTTTATTCCTTTGTCGCGTGGCTGCAGAGACGCTGAAAAAGATTCCCGAGGGGTTATTAACAAAGAGCGCACTGTTCCGTTAGAGAGCATTCTTGAGATAAAGACAAACGCAGATAATTACAAAAACTGGAATCAGCGCATTCTCGCAAATGACTTAAAACAATACATTCTCGACCATGACAAGCATTGACGGTATATTTATATATGCTTATTCCAATTAGCAATGCATGCCTGACAAATTTCGTGATATGCCAGTGACGTTTGTGAAGCATCGCGGACTGTTTAGTTATTCTTCACTGATTAATGGACTTCGCAACTGGTTTCGCGATTATGACTATGAATTTCATGAGCCAAAACACCAGTGGAAAGTGCCTGCAGAGGGTGTTGAGGTTGAGATTAAAATGAAAGCTAACCGTAAGGTTAATGAATATGTAAAGTATCATATTGAAATATTTTTGAGGACGTATGATATGAAGGATGTTGAAGTTGTTAAGGATGGCCAAAAAATGAAAATGCAGGATGGAAAAGTGCTGGTTGAAATTGGCGGCAAGCTTGAGCTGGACTGGCAGAACCGCTTTGGCGGCAATAAATTCTTACAAGGCTTACAAGACTTTCTTCACCAGTTCATCATCAAACAAGATATTGGCGACCATTGGGAAGATGATTTGTTGTACAAGCTTATGGACCTGTCAAGGTTTATTCGAGCAACACTCGGACAGGAGGCAGTCTAATGCCTGAAAGAAGATTAGTGGTTGACAAAGAACGCATTACTTATGAAGGCTTGTTTAGCGTAAAAGAAGTCATGGACATTATTTTGTCATGGCTATCAGACAAAGGTTATTTGCCCATTGACAAGCACCACAAAGAAAGCATCAAGCCAGAAGGCAAGTTTATAGAATTTGAGTCATGGCCATACAAAAAAGTCACTGATTACGCAAAAAACATTATTGTTATCCGCCTTATAGGCAGTGAATTAAAAGACGTTGCAATTGATGTTGATGGCAAAAAGAAAAAATTAAATCAAGGCAAGCTACAGATAGTATTTGACGCGTATCTTGAAACAGATTACGAAGCTCGCTGGGAAACAAAACCTGTTTTTTACGTTATTCGCCTCATGTTTGAGAAATACGTGTACACCCCATTCCTGAGCGGATTCGAAAGAAACTTAAAAAACGACGTGACTCATTTGAAAAGCCAGATTAAAGGCTACCTGAACTTGTTTCAATACTATAAAAAGTCATAAGAACGTTATTTCTGTTTCTGTCGCGTCATGAGTTGGGTATTCCTCAACAATAGCGGGAATTGCACCCAGCTGTTTTATTGCTCGCGAACTTTTTCTAATCTCTTTCGCAGGCAGTATAAGCCGCAGTTTGTTCTCATCTATCACCACATTTGAAAATGGCATTATTTTTGTTTTTAGTTCTCGCAATTTTTTAAGCATTTCCTGCTTGTTTGCCTGCTCAAGTTTTTTTCTATAACCAAACTCTGGCTTTAATTCAGGCAAATATGCAATCCCCCTCACAAGCATACCTTCTGTAGTTTTGATATCAAATGAAAGCCCAGCATTTGTTGCACGAATCTTAATCCGATTCGTGAGCTGCACTGCATCTTTCAATTTTGCAGTGCAAAAATGTGCAGGCACACCTTTAGTTTGCGCATATTCAAGCATCTCAAGTCCAATTTCTTTGCTGCCACGAATGCCATAACTTATATTGTCTTTAGTTCTGTAGCCGCGCTCGTCAAGCGAGTAATGACTTGCCAGAGTATCCGAATGCTCAAGCTCGTTTAAGTTAATAAAATTAATCTTGCCAGCAATAAAATCGATAAGCCTCTTTGTTTTTTCACCATATTCAGGAATTGCAGGAATCTCAATGCCAGTTGCCCAGCAGTAATCCTGAGCTAATTCAAGATTATTCCACAAAACATCATCGTCGAGGTTTGGGTGAAAGCGTATTTCATCAAGCCCAGCATCATACAATTTTTGCAATCTTTCTTTTGTCACTAACTTTAGCGGCGTGTACAAATGAATATGGAACTGCTTTCCATACTTTTGTTTAAGCTGTTTGATGTACAGGCAGCAACGCTCTATCCGCATGAGAGGGTCGCCGCCGGTTATTCCTGCACCTTTAGCTTCTGTGAGCTCTGCTTCCTTGAATAACTCTTCAGGATTATCAGGATTCTTTATGCGCCATTCATTTGCATACACAACATCTTTTGAAAACTTTTCCTCACTGATCGGACAATACCAACACCTCTGCCCGCAAAGCCCTGTAATAAAAAGAACAAGTTTTCGGCCTTTAACGCACAGTTTGCACCCTTCTGACAGGTTTCCAGAACACCACGAATGAAACTTTGTTTTCATGATTTGAGTTTGCATAAGCACACAATTTAGTTTTTCAGGTTTTTAAATGTGGTGTCTAAATAGCATAACTCTGAGAGAAAAAAATGCAGATGCGCCGGCCGGATAAATCCGAATGAGTTCGGAAAACCCGTCCGTCGATTGTTCACTATACGTTCACAATGCGCCGGCCGGATAAATCCGAATGAGTTCGGAAAACCCGTCCGTCGATTGTTCACTATACGTTCAC
>JACQMU010000088.1 GCA_016203425.1 Candidatus Woesearchaeota archaeon | reverse complement strand
CATACAATTATGAGAAACTACCCCATTTGCAATAAAATTGTGGTCTTCTTCCACCTCGATATCATACGTGATTTCAGCTGGTTTTTGTTCGACAGAATCAACTTTTAAGAAAACCAAATTATTCTCTATTACTTCTTCAACAAATTTAGATAAAGGTGACCCTATTTTTTTTAGTTTGTTAACAACTCCCCATTCAATAATTTGAGTTAATCCAAGATTTTTCTCACACAAATCTTTTGAATACCTTATTTTAGTGCCAGACTTATATTTTATCCCACTCCTGAACTTTTTTCCATCAACACCATTATACCAACCGCTCCCAATATGTTTTCTGCTTAACTCTTCAAATATCATCCTGCCACTATAAGGAATAACGTCAAACCCGCTACAAAGCAAAGAATCAGAGGATTCAACAACTCTTCCGGCACATTCGGCTTTGTGCTCATCTGCTAAGGATAAATTATTTGCTAACAACACTGCAAATCTTGAACTTATTTCCAACGAGAAATAAGGATAATTTGATTGGGTGACACACCCTAAAATTTCGTGCGACCTTAAATCCTCATCAACATATCTTTTGGCAAAAATACCCAAATGCTGCAATAAAATTTGAAGCTTATCAATCAAAATTTCAGAAACAGAACAATAACGAATCACGTTACGTTCGTTATGGACACTGCCATCTCCGTCTATAAGCCCGCTGATGAATGAGAATATAACACTCTTAGGCGAAACAAGAATTTGTGCAGGAATTTGTTTTGTGACGGCAAATGCATTTTGTAATGCAAATGACGAAACAATAAACTCATTTATCTGGCTAGAATTAATTCTAACAACATACAACTTCTTAAGAAGCATTTGACTGCCGGATTCAACTTCATAATGCCTTTCTTCTATCCTTGCTTCGTAATTAAACTCTTGTTCCAAAACATTACTAATTTTACCAATAACCGACGATGAAGAAGAACAGAAACCACACCTAAACCCAAACCCGCGACGACACCCTTTCTCAACCCAGCCATCTGAAATAAGCTGGCCAAGCAAATAAGCAAGATTCTCATTAAGATGTATTTCCTTGTCATTTAACTTGCCTAACGCACAATATTCTTTAACAGCAGGATAATCTGCTTTAATAACCACACAATCTCCTTGGCGAATATCTTTCCCTTCTTTCCACACAAACTCCAAATCGTTATTTAAAACTTTGAATTTCTGAGAAGAAGTTGCTGTAACAGATGTTCCATTAGCAAGCCTCACTTTTAACAATGGCCTTGCAGGCATCACATACAGTTTTTTAACACGATTCTTTCCGTTTTGAGCGAAAACAACATCTCCAATTTGTATGTTTTCTATTGGAACCAAACCTTTTTCTGACAACACGAGCGTTCCCTTAACAAAACACTCCCCAACCACACGCGCAGATTTTTTAAACGGTTTAGAGTGCGTATTTCCCATCTCATACATGCTAAATAAAACACGGCGGTGAACAGGTTTTAGCCCGTCTCTAATATCAGGCAAAGCACGACCAACAATAACAGACATAGAATAATCTAAGTACGACGTCTTCATCTCATCCTCAATAACCCGAGGAACAATCTTCTCTGACGGAACAGTTTCTTCAGCCATACTCAGAACCCCTAAAAAGAGTCTTTATCGACGATAAAAATGAAGTGAATGTGGTTTATAAAACTTGTGTTGTCGACGAGAAGATTACCAGAAAACACTCTTATATGTGGCAACAACCTTGCCATCTTTTATTTTTTCAATAATGTCAGCACGCATTTCCTGCTTCACATCATCTTTAGTTCTATTTTTGTGTATGTGGCCCTCAAAAACAGAACACCCCACATAAACACTTTTTTCAAACCCAATTCTCACTAAATCACCAGCTTCAATGGGCAACATACCTGCAACATCAACACTTTTAACACCAAACGCATTATCTTCAAGTTCGAGCTCTAATTCAGAACGATCTTTCAATGCTTCATGAATAACTTTTCCATTAACTGCCTTAACTTTCGCTTCAACAATAAAGTAATCTTTTTTGTTCATTACTTGTCACCATGATATGTTGCAACAACTTCGTTATCTTTATCACGTTTTTTAATAACAGCTGCTTTTTCTCCACGAGAAAGTTCACGACAATTAACGCTCAATTGAGGATGACTTACATAGCCTGCAAAAACATCAATCATTACAGACACAAAGTCACCTTTTTGGAGGGGAAAAACTTCATCCATAACGACATATTGTACAGGTGAATCGTTAGGCTCAAGTTCAATTTCCAACTTACCAGAATATTTAGACCGCTCAAAAAATCTTTTCACTGCAAAACCCTCAACAGACTTTATTTTTGCTTCAATTGTTTTGTATTCAGGCATTTTTAACCTCCAACTTGGCCACAATCTCTTTCACGAATTGTTGCTGGCGCAGTTTTTCTTTATCCAACCCTTCATATATAAATGTTGTGCAGTCAACAATTCTTGGTGTTTTGCGACGAAGCATGACAACATCACTTCCAACTTTTGAAAGGGCAATCTCGTAATTGGTGGCAAACATAAGTCTTCTGGCAAATGCGTCCACCTCACCGTAATCAGGGGCGTTGTCCAACAACAAACGCTGACGCGAATACCCCATCCACGCGTAAGCCTTGCATTCGATAACATCTGGCTGCATAATGTCAACGAGAAATCTGAATTTTTCAGGAGCGTCCATGTTAATGCCCTTCATGCACGTAATTCTCATAATTGTCCGAGTTTTAGCGCTTTTTAGCAAAGCCGCACTCTCCAAAAATTTCTCCCAAGCATCAGGAATCACAGGAATGCAGTATTTTGTGTACATTTCTTTGTCCCAAGCCTCAACAGAAAGATAGATATTTGTAGGAAAAATATCAAGAGCACGAATTGTTTCAGGCACAGTGCCAGAAGTAACTGCAAAAACCGTTGTAAAACCCCTGCTGAAAAACTCTTTGATTAATTCAGGATACCGAGGATACATCATAGGCTCACCAGTCAACGAAATAGCAGCATGCTTAGGCACAAAAGATTCCTCAACCTTATTTCTATCAGCAGAAGGATGACCGCCAAAACCCAACAACAACTTGTAACGAGCACCAATACAATTATCAACAATATCCTTAGGCTCATCAACAGGACCAACCCAGCCAGTTGAAAAAACACTCGTGTCACGCCAACAATGCTTACAACGCTTATTACAAGTAATAGCAGGGCTCATCTCCAAACACTGATGGCTTGGAATGCCATAAAAATCGTTTTTATAACATTCTGCTTTCCCACGAATACTCTCCTTACACCACATACAAATCTTAACAGCAGAATGATTCCCAACAAGACGATACTGCTGTTTTTCCAAACGCTCACGCTTATGCTCAGGAAGCTGCGTTTCTTGCTCAACCAATACCAACGACATAGAAAGAGCAAATAAGCGAACATTTATAAATATCCTGCCATTTTTCAACCGTCAACAACCCGAGTCTAAAAAAGGCGTTTATAGGGTGAACACAAGTGTTTACTTCTATAGACCACAAAATAAAATGGCAGAACAACAAACACAACCACAATTAAGACATCTTGTACGCATTGCACAAACAGACATAGACGGCAAAAAAACACTACTTTTCGCACTCTCAAAAATAAAAGGCATAGGCGTAACATTCGCAAACGCAGTATGCAACCTTGCACAAATTGATTCAACAAGAAAAACAGGCACGCTCAATGACGCAGACGTTGCAAAACTCGAAAAAGTCATCAATGACCCACTTGATGCCGGAATGACACCATGGCTGCTCAACAGACGAAAAGACTTTGAAACCGGCATTGACAAGCACGTCATCACAGGAGACCTCATATTCAACACAGAAAATGACATCAAATTCATGAAACGCATCAAGTGCTACAAAGGCATACGCCACATCCTCGGACAACCAGTGAGAGGACAACGCACAAGAAGCAAATTCAGAAAAAACAAAGGACGAGTAATCGGCGTCAAACTAAGCTCAGGAGCAAAGAAAGGGGGCAAAACCTAAATGGGCCACGAAAAAACTATGTTTTTCCTACCCCAGTTTATTCATAAATACATAACCGCAAGGAGTGATGAATAAATGGGCGACCCACGAAAAATAAGACGCGCATTCCTAAGGCCAGGACATCCATGGCAAAAAGAACGCATAGAACAAGAAAACGCACTCCTAAAAGAATACGGCCTAAAAAACAAAACAGAAATATGGAAAACAACATCCCAATTAAGAACATTTGCAAACCAAGCAAAAAAACTCATCGCAGCAACAACACAACAATCAAAAGTAGAAAAAACACAACTACTCCAAAGACTAAACAGGCTGGGGCTCATCAAACAAGACGCAAAACTTGACGACGTACTAACAATCACACTCAAAGACCTGCTCGAACGAAGACTACAAACAATACTCGTCAGAAAAGGACTGGCAAAAACAATGAACCAATCACGACAATTCATAACCCACGAACACGTCATGATAGCAAACAAAAAAATGACAAGACCATCACACACCGTACGCACAGAAGAAGAACAAGCAATACAATTCGCACAAACATCACCATTAACAAACACAGAACACCCTGCAAGAACAGTCGAGGCAAAAAAATGAGACCAGACAACACACGGTGGGGGTTGTGCCACATTTACGCATCATACAACGACACAATAATCCACATAACAGACATAACAGGAAACGAAACAGTAGCCGCAGCATCAGGCGGCATGATGGTCAAAGCAGACAGAATGGAAAGCTCACCAACAGCAGCAATGATGGCAGCAAAAAAAGCAGCAGAAACAGCAATGGAAAAAGGAATAACCGGCATACACGTCAAAGTAAGAGCTCCAGGAGGCCACAACGGGCCAAACAATCCAGGACCAGGAGCACAAGCAGCAATACGCGCACTATCACGCATGGGACTACGCATAGGACTCATCGAAGACGTAACACCAATACCCCACGGCGGATGCAGAAAAAAAGGAGGCAAACGAGGTAGGAGGGTCTAAATGACAGACATAGAATTAGTAACAAAAGACAAAAACTCAGGCAGAGTACAATTCCTGATAAAAAACACAAGCGCAGCATTTGTCAACTCAATCAGACGATTCATGACAGAATCAGTACCAACACTCGCAATCGAAGACGTTGAATTCACAAAAAACAATTCAGCATTATACGAAGAAACAATCGCGCACAGATTAGGACTCATTGCGCTAGAAACAGACATAAAAACATACAACCTGCCAAGCAAATGCAAATGCAACGGAGAAGGATGCGCACGATGCAGCGTCAAAATCATCCTCAGCGCAAAAGGACCATGCACAGTCTATGCAGAAGACCTCAAAATAAAAGACCCAAAAATCAAGCCGGCACACACAAAAACACCAATAGTCAAACTCCTAAAAGGACAAGAACTCGAATTTGAAGCAACCGCAGTCTTAGGGCAAGGCAAACAACACATGAAATGGAGCCCGTGCCTCATATGGTACAAACACAAACCAATCATAGAAATAGACGACAAAAAATGCACAAACGCAGAAGCAGTGGCAAAAAGCTGCCCAGTCTCAGTCTACAACACAAAAGACGGAAAACTCGTAATCAATAAAGAAAATTACCTAAAATGCACACTCTGCAACGCCTGCGTAGACATTGCAGAAAACAATTCAGTCAAAGTAACACCAAGCCAAACAGAGTTTGTCATGCACCTCGAGCCATGGGGACAATTAACCCCTACAGAAATACTAAGCGCAGCAACAGACCAGTTCAGAGAACTGCTAACAGAACTTGATGACAAACTATCAAAATAAAACCATGCGGAGGTGGCAGAGCCTGGTCAAATGCGCTAGGTTGAGGGCCTAGTCCCTAAGTGGGTG
>JACQMU010000087.1 GCA_016203425.1 Candidatus Woesearchaeota archaeon | reverse complement strand
CTTTCGAATTTCAAGAATTCGAAAGTGCTCACGAAGCGCCTTGATGCATATCAATCGGCGGTTCGTGACACTTGTGGTTTTCAACCACTTTGTTGGAACTCCCGGCGCCGGCGCACTTGTTTATTTGCTTTATTTCCTGTGCCGTATCATGCTATTGCGTAATAGTCTTCTAATACTATTTTGTCGAGTTCACTTAAATTTTTCACTACAAAGAATCTTCCTTTGCCTGCGCGTGCTATGCTTTCTGCGAGTTTTGTTCCTTTGGCATCTAAATTTATTCCAATGACAGATGTTGTTATTCTTTGGTTTGTTGCGCGCGAGACTGCGTTTATGGTTTCTTTTTCCGGTTCATTGCCTACTGTTGGCAGTGCGTCTGTTAAAATAAGCAGGTGTTTTGTGTTTTTGTCGTTTGGGAACATTTCAAGTGTTTTGTCGATTACGTTGTTGAAGTTTGTTTGTTCTGCTGCGCTGATTTTTGTTATGTGGTGCAGTACTTCGCTGAAGTCTGTTGTTGGCTCGATGCTGGTTTTGATGCGTGATGCAAATGAGATTATGCCGACGCTGTCGTTGCGTGATATTGCTTTGTAGGCGAGTGCTATGCCTGCTTTTTTGCAGAGTTCGAGTTTTGTTCCTTTCATGCTTGCTGATGCGTCGAGTGCATAAATGACTGTTGTTTTTCCTTTTGATATTTTTGTGTTTATGCTTATGTCTTGTAGTGTTGCTTTTGTTCTTCCTCTTTTTGCTGTTTTTGAAATGGTTGCTCTTACTGCCACTGATTTGTAGCTGTCGCCTTTTTTGTAATTTCGCAGGTCGCTTTTTTCTCCGTATTGTGCTTGTGTGGCGCCTTTGTCGATGAGTCCTTGTGCGTGCAGGCTTTCGAGTTCTTCGACGTAGAGTACGACTGCTGCTAAGTCTATGCCTTTGTCTGATATGAATCCTTCGTTGTCCAGCAGTCCTTGGTCTTTGAGTTCGTTTATTCTTTGTTCAAGTTTTTGTTTGAGTTCGCGCGCAAATTCTGGTATGCGCAAATTTCTTTGTAAGTATGATGTGTCGTAGCCGAGCAGTAATTTTAGTAGTGTTTCTCCGAATAATTGTGTTGCGAGTGAATAATTTTTTACAATGTGTTCGAACATGATGTCTGGTGTGAATGAGCCTATGCCTCTGCTGAGTGCTTCTTGTATGATTTTTCCGTGGTCAATGGTTTGTTGGTTGTTTTCAAGCACTGAGTGCATGAGTTTTTGTTCTGCTATTTGTGAGGCTAATTTTCCTGTTGTTTCTGTTATTTTGCTAGTCTCTTTTAATTGTGTTATTGTTTGGCTGCTAAAGTGAACCACCACCGTTTGTGTTGTTGTTGAGCTTATTTTCGTGCGAGTATTTTTCAAATTCTTTTGTGAGGAAGTCTTCTGTTTTTACTAAGTATTTCATTGATGGTTTGAGTTCGATTCGGTGTGCCAGTACAGAGATGATGATGCTTGCAATGTCTGCTGAACTTACGCTTTTTTTGTCTTGCAGCAAAGCATTTGCTTGGCTTCTTTCGTAAATGCCGATGGTTGCGCGCACGCTTGGTTTTTTCTTTATGTCAGGATGGTTTCGTAGATGATGGATGAATCCAATTGTGTGGTGGAGTAGTTTGTCAGGGAAGTTAATCATTTTTTTTCCTTTTTTTTGTACGATTTGTGTTTCAATGTCTATGCTTTCAGGGTAGCTCATGTGAACAACGTCAAACCTGTCCATTAGTACGTCTGATAATTTTTCTACTGCGGCTGTTTCTTCTGGATTCATTGTTCCTATGAAGAGAAATGTTGCTGGAAAGTCTATTGTGTGGCTTCCTATTGTTGCTTTTCCTTCTTCAAGCACTTGGAGTAATGCGTTTTGTAGTTTTTCGTTGCACCTGTTTAGTTCGTCAAAGAATAAAATGCCGTTGTTTGCTTTGAATATTTTTCCAGGGGTGAATGCGCGTAGTGATGTTGGCCCGTATTCAAGTGCTTTTGTTGGGTCTATGTCTCCAAGAACGTCTTCAACAGTTAAATCTGGGCTGCCTTGTATTCTTATGAATCGTTCAACTCCCGTGATTGTTTTTGTTGGTGTGTTTTTTGTAGTTGTGCATTTTGGGCAGAATGGGCCTTTTGGTCTGCAGTTGAATCCGCAGTCATTTACTGTTATTGTTGGCAGTTGTCGTGCAAGGTTTTTTGCAAGTGTTGTTTTGCCAACGCCAGGTGGTCCTTGAATGAGGATGTGTCTTTGTGACAGTAGTGCTGATGCAAATTGTTGTTTTGCAGTGTTTTGTCCGAGAATGTCTGTGAAAATGTCTTGTTTGTTTTCAAAGAGTGTTTTTATCGTCTCAGCAGGCATTCTGCTGTTAAATGGCGGCGATATATAAAGGTGTGGCAATATCAATTATTCCCAGAAATGATGGTTTTGTCGTCGTGCAACAGTCTCACGTAATTCCCAGACTATCCGTTGTGCACATCATATTTTGTTGTTCCTTCTCTTAATACAGAAACAATAAATGGCAGGAAGAATATTCCTGCGCTGATGTATGCCATGATGCTTAGTATTGAGTAGTCTTTGTATGACGGCCCTATGTTGATTAGCAGTGAGCCTGAAATGATTAATGATGCAATGAGCAGTGCGTACGCTAGTCTGTTGCTGCTTGTGTTTACGTCAAATCCCAGGTGTCGTATGTCTGTTTGGTCAATGCCTATTTTTATTGGTTCTCGTTGTAATTTATTTATGAGTCCTACTGTTGCTTTTGGTAGTGCTGCAATGTTTTTTGCAGTGTCTGTTGTGTTTTGCAGGAATTGTTTTGCGAGCTTGAATGGTGTGTGTTGTTTGCGCAGGAGTTGTATGATTTTTGGTTGTGCGTGTTGTACAAAATTAAAGTCTGGATTTATTTCTATGCAGGTTCCTTCTGATGTCATTGCTGATTTGCCGAAGAGTATGAATTCCGAGGCTATGTTTATGTGGTGCTTGACGCAGGTTTGAAATAAGTGGTATTGTAGTTGTGTTATTCTTATTTTTTCTGGTGCTACGCCATACCACCATTGCATGATGTTTGTGATGTCTGCTTTGAATGCTTCTATGTTTGTTTCTGTTGTTGATTGTTGCCCTATTGATAAAAGGGTTTCAACAACTTGGTCTGTGTCGTTGTTGAGGATGTTGGCGTATACTCTAAGCATTTGGTTGAGTTGTTCTTGGCTTAGTGTTCCTACAATGCCGAAGTCTAATAGCCCGATGGTGTTGTTTTGCATGACGAGTATGTTTCCGGGGTGTAAGTCTGCGTGGAATGTTCTGTACTCAAATAATTGTTTTAGTGACGCGTCCATTATTCTTTCTGCAATTATTTTTTTGTCTTTTGTGGAAAGTTTTTTTGCTTCTGAGAGTTTTGTGCCGTCTAAATAGTCTATGACGAGGATGTTTGTTTTTGTGTAGAGCCAGTGTACTTTTGGGATGATTATTGTTTTTGAGTCTTTGAAGTTGTGGTAAAATTTGTCAATGTTTGTTGCTTCGATTACAAAGTTGAGTTCGTTTTTTGTGTATCTTTCAAATTCTTGTATGATTGCTATTGGGTTGAACGTGTTTTTTTTCAGTCGTTGTTCAATTTTGTGTGCGAGGTAGTAGAGTATGTCTGTGTCTTCTTCAAATTGTTGTTTTAGGTTTGGCCGTTGTATTTTGATAACAACGTTTTTTCCGTTGTGGAGTGTTGCTTTGTGTACTTGTGCGACGCTTGCTGAGCCGAGTGGGGTTTTTTCAATTGTTTTGAACAGTCTTTGTATTGGTTGTCTGAATTCTTTTTCTATGGTGCTCTTTATTGTTGAGAATTGTAGTGGTGTTGTGTCGTCTCTGAGCCTTTTGAATTCTTCGCAGTATTCTGGTGGTATTAGGTCTGGTCGCATGCTTAGTAATTGTCCGAGTTTGATGTATGCTCCGCCGAGTTCTTCCATTACTGCGCGTATTTTTTGTGGGATTGATTCTGGAAATTCATGTTTTCCAAAGTGTATTCTTTTTAGGAATGGCAAGTGCCATCCGAAGCCGTATGTGTGTACAAAGTAGTCTAGCCCGTGTTTTGCGCATGCGTTGATGACTTTTGATGCTCTTTTGATGTCTTGAAGTCTTGTCGCCATATTTTAATTAAGTGTTTTATGTGGTATTTATATATATCGAGTGGTTTTTACAAAATTATGCTTGAAGAGATTGCTGAACCTTCTGAAGAAAAGCAGGATGATGACGTTGAGCGTTGGGAAGGTGAGGGTGGTTCGTGTACAAAGCAGAATGATGAAATTAAAAAACAGCATAAAGAAGAATATCAAGAGAAGAAAAACTGATTTTTCTCGCCGCTTGGCGCACGACGCGTTCAGGGTTGTCCCTTCGGGTGAACGCGTAGGGCATAACGCATCGTAACAACGAGCGTTATGACCGTCGTGCCTGCCATCGCGGCGGATTTATTAAGTGAAGAATAAAATTCTCTCCTGAAATAACAGTCTTTTTATACCCTCTGTCACTTCCTTTGTTGAATGTCCGAACTTATTATTACTGAAAAGCCTGATGCGAGTAAGCGCATTGCTGAATCTCTTGCTGATGGCCGTCCGTCGAAGGATAATTTTAATGGTGTGCCTTTTTATCGTTTGAAGCACAAGAACAGGAATATTGTTGTTGGTTGTGCTGTTGG
>JACQMU010000086.1 GCA_016203425.1 Candidatus Woesearchaeota archaeon | reverse complement strand
TGGTTTGCGAGGGACTTGCAAAGGCTTTTGGGATATGACAAATGGGAGAACTTTGTCAATACAATTGAAAAAGCAAAAATCGCGTGCAAAAACTCAGGATATGATATAAACAACCATTTTCCTGCCATCAAGAAAATGGTTAAGCTCGGCTCAGAAGCTGAGAGATACATCGAAGAGTATATGCTCACAAGATATGCGTGTTATCTTATTGCACAAAATGGTGATCCGAGAAAAGTTAAAGACGAACAAAAGAAAATTGCGGAATCGTCAAGAAATAAGGAATAAATCTTATTTTATCGTCGTCGTATACTCTTCTCCTTCGATGAAAAATAATCTTTTGACATCATGCTTGACACCAGAATCAACAACCTCGCCAACAAACAAAACATTGTCGTCAACATCAATTATTTGCTTAACTCCACATTCGAGAAAACCAACAGCCTCTGCAATACGCGGACAATCAATCTTTTCACACTCAACTTTAGTGAAACCAGCCAGCATGAATTTGTCAAGCGTTTCTCCAAGATGTTTGCGAATTCTAATAACTGCATCCTTGTGGTCAAAAGAAGGAAAGTTAACAGCAAAAACATTTGATGAACGAATTATTTCAGTTGCATGATGAGATTTAGGAAGCACAACCGCGTACAACATTTTTTCCTTCGAAATTGGAGTGTGCCATTCAGTCGGAAACAATTCATCAAGATTGTGCTCGCGCCCAAAAATTGTTGCAGCGCCTCTGCAAGACACAATAATTGTCTGGCGCGGATTACTCAACAGCATGCTTACCTGCCATGTGCACAACAAACGCAAGAATAACAATGAGCACTGAATGCAAGACTAAAGGAACAGCATACAAATCAATACCCATAGTCTCAAAAACAGGAAGCAAATATTCTGTTCCAAAAGGCAATGAAACAACCTCAATCATCATCGGAACAAAAGAAACATAAGCTGCAATGCCCAGCATTTGTTTCCACGACTTGCGCCAGTGCGTGAGATCAAACAATGTGAAAAATACAGAACCTAACAAAATGATGAGGAGAAAGTATTTGAGCCATAAAAACATATACAACCAAAACGCAAGAGCAGGAAGAACCACCACAAGAATTGCGGCAAACAACAACGCAAAACTATCCCTATGCGACAGCACATCCTTAAAACTTTCTGCCTTGATAAAATGAGACTCCCTGAAAAGCTTGAAAAACACACCTTCGTGTGTTATCAAAAAACGCTCATACTTTGGCTTTTGGTGCAAGCCAGTTGTATCAATTATTATCAAGCCATCACGTTCAGGAAAATAAACTGGCGAAGAAACAGTGAAATTACTATCAATTGAGAGCGACTTAAACTTTGACATTTGCTGGTCAAAATACGCAGGCAAACGCACCAATGTCGGGATGTACAACAAACCCATTATCACAAACGCAAAAAACAAAGACTTGGAAAAAAACCAAACACTCTTTCTAAAAGGCTGCAAAGTTCTTTCATAAAGATTCCTTGCAGTGAAGACCAAAAATAATTTTCTCAAAAGCTCCCGCATAAACAAAAAGTTGAGAAAGAAGTATTTAATTGTTTTTGTTGAGAAATAGTATAATGCCTGTGCGCGTGATTTATAAACAAGAAACTTATTTTTTTACACATGCTTGAAGTTATCAAAACACTCGTCAACAAAAAATTCACAGTTCTGACAGCAAGCGGAGACCACGCAATACTTGCAGTTCTAAAACATTTGAAGAACAAAATAAACACAGTCTTAATCCAAGATCAAGGCGGTTGGCTGACTTACAGAGATTACGCAAAAAAACAAAAATTAACCGTTGTCGAACTAAAAACAGATTATGGAATTATTGAGCTGAAAGATTTAGAACAAAAAGCTGGCGACAAAAGCGCATTGCTTGTAAATTCACTGACAGGATACTGTGCAGAACAGCCGATGAACGAGATTTACGAAATATGCAAAACAAAAAAATGTCTGCTGATAAATGATGCTTCAGGCTCAATTGGAACAGAAAACGCAAAAATAGGCGACATAATTCTCGGAAGCTTTGGCAAAGACAAGCCTGTTAATCTTCACTACGGAGGATTTATTGCAACAGATGAAGAAATAACATTGGAAGGACAATTTGATGAAACAAAATGCGAAGCGTTAGAAAAAGAATTAACAATACTAAAAGGAAAACTGAATACTTGGAACAAAACAACAAACAAAATAAAACAAGACTTGGCAACATTTGACATCATCCACCGCAACAAAAACGGCATTAATGTCATCGTAAAGTTTAATAATGAGCAAGAAAAACAACAGCTGATTGATTACTGCAACAAAAATAATTATGAATATACTTTGTGTCCGAGATACATCAGAGTAATGGAAAATGCAGTGAGCATTGAGGTGAAGAAATCATGAGCTTACGAGAACCAGAATCAATGGATGAATGCGTTTATTTCACAAAAAGAGCAATAGGGCCTGGCAAAGCAAAAGCATGGGTGTTCAAAGAACAATGCCCAAAATGCAAAAAAGCAATGATGGGCAAGCCAGTAGAGAAAGGAAAAGTAAAAATCAGAGCAAAAGAATATGTCTGCCCAAACTGCAACAACACAGTTGAAAAACAAGCATACGAAGACACTCTAACCTGCAATGTCCAATACGTCTGCCCAGCGTGCAGCTACAGCGGAGAAACACAAACACCATACAAAAGAAAAAAAATTGATGGCGTGCCAACAATACAAGTTGAATGTGAGAAGTGTAAGGCGAAGATTAATATTACGAAGAAAATGAAAGCAGCAGGTGAGAGCAAACTGACAGCAGGAGAAGGAGAAGAAGAGGAGGAATAATCACTTCCCGCCCTTCAATTTTAACTTCTTAACTTCGCGATCAAGATCAAGCTTTTCCAACAAATCTTTGTAGCGATTACGAATTGTGACTTCTGTTACTCCAGCAACATCTGCAACTTCTCTTTGAGTTCGTTTTTCGCCATGAATCAAAGCGCTAACATAAAGCGAGGCAGCAGCAATTCCTGTCGGGCCTCTGCCAGACGTTAATTCTTCATGCTGGGCAGACTCCAAAATCTCAACAGCTTTGCTCTGCGTTTCTGCACTGAGTTTTAGTGAGCTTGCAAAACGCGCAATGTAATCAGCAGGATTACTTGGCAAAATAGAAATGCCCAACTCCCTTGTGACAAACCGGTATGTGCGGCCAATCTCTTTCTTTTCTATTCCAGACGCTTCACTAAGCTCATCTAATGTCCGCGGAACTTCGTGACGACGGCAGGCAGCATACAATGCGCCAGAAACAACACTTTCCATTGAACGGCCGCGCACAAGACCTCGCTGAACTGCCTGCGTATAAATCATTGCAGCCTCTTCCTCAACAGATTTAGGCAGTTTCAGATATGATGAGACACGTTTGAGTTCTGCAAGTGCAAGTTTTAAGTTTCTTTCGATAGCAGTGCTGATGCGATACTGCCATTTTCTCAAACGAAAAAATTTGTTGCGGTCCTTTGAGCCGAGCTGAAACAAATCTGCCTTCTGGCCAACCTCAGTTCCAAGACCCTGATCAAATTGAGTGTAAGTCATTGGCGCGCCGGTTCTTCGACGACGATCATCTCCGCCTTCATCCTCAAACTCGCGCCACTCCTGATTAAACTCAACCATCTTGTCTTCAACAACAAGACCACAGTCCTTACAAATAACTTCACCCTTTTCACGATTCACAAACAGATGAATACCACCACATTCAGGACATTTCTTAATATATTGCATTTAATCCCCCGCAACATGAACAAAATATATATTCAACACCACAATTAATTTTATATATTGGTCGACACAACCTTATTTAAGCATTTCGGTGATGCAGAACACACGTCAAATTTTTCTCCGTCAAAAGAAGGAGAAAGTTTTATAAACGAAATCAAAATGCAATCACTCAATGAAAAAGACACAAAACACTACTCCAGAGCCGCTGCCGGCAGACCTGTACAACATAATTGCGTGCCCCGTCGACAAAGCAGACCTGAAGTACACAAAAGACAAAACAGGACTGCAGTGTGTTAAGTGCAAATACGTTTATCCAATAAAAGAAGGCATTCCAATACTACTGCCGCCTGAACTGCAAGAACAAAGTTAAGGCACATAAAAATCCTTAAAAGTTTTTCCTTTTATTCCATTAAGCGACTTTTCAACAGCATCACGCAACTGATGATCATGCGGAATGTACAAGTAATACCAAACATCGTCCATCTTAAGATATTTCTCAACAACCAACTGCTCATTTGTGCGGCTATAAACAATTGTTTTCTGCTCAATCCCATTCTGGCGAATACTCTTTAGAACATCAAAACCAGTTGTGCTTTTCAAGTCATGCCGCAAAACCAACAAGTCAGGCGAATCGTAAGTTATATCATCAACAACCTCAGACAACTCACTACACGCTTGAACAGCATAAATGCCCACACCTATAACCGCATTAACACTTCTTTCAAGCATGCCATTATCGTCAACAAACAAAAGCTTTGAAAACTGGCCATTAAGGCGGCGATGTTCAATCTCAGTAAGCTGATCTTTAAACCGATTGTGCAAATAAAACAATGTTGCTTCAAAAAAAGGCACGCCGCGGCTTTCATGCTTTGTCACAATAAAAACAGTATCCAGAGGAGAGAAAACACCCTTGTAAGCCAATGCAGTTTCAGCATTCTTTCTGGCATCAGCCTCGCTATCACCACCCCGCATCAACGACACATATTTGTCAAACAAACGCGGAAATTTACAAGGAAGACTGTCCATGAAACACAATAATATACTCTTTGTTAAAAACGTTACGGCAAAACAAAGTCAGAAAAATATCTTGCGCGAACATTATTCAGCACTTTCTCAACAGCAGACAATATCAAGTCTGCATCATGCTCCTTAACAACATACCAAACAAGACGAGTTGAATAATAATAATCAATCGTTCTCCGATGAATACTTCCATAAACAACAGTCCTTGGCAAAAGATTAATTCTCGACAAACGCTGAGCAACCTGCAACCCATTATTGCCGCTAATGTTGTGACGCATTAAAAGCGCATCACACGAATTGTTCGCAACAAACTCCACAGCAGAGCGTGGATTATCACAAACCTGCACATCAAAAACATTCTTACAGGCAGCTGCATTCACAATCTTTTCAAGCGACGATTTATCACTATCAACCACAACCAATTTTGACAGAATGCCCTGCGCATACTGCTTCTCAAGCACAGACATCTCATGCTCAAACTTAGGGTGCAAAAAATGCAGCAAAGCCTCAAAACCAACACTCACAGGATAAGCAAAAACAACCTTATCCAACGGATGATACACATTTCTCTGAACAAGCTTTTGTTCAGCACGAAGCATGGCATCTTCCTCAGTCAAACCAATGCCAACAAGAACCTCATACCTCTTCCAAAGACGCGGAAATTTGTAAGGAACACTTATTTGCGGAAGCACAACACAAAGAAAACAATGATTGTTTAAAAGAATTACGCCGCGGCTCGGATTTACTCAAAAATGTTAAATAACGCGGCCACCCGGATTTGAACCGGGAAACCCTTGCGGGAAATGGTTCTCTCGAAAGCAAAGCTTTCGTGGAACCTCGTGCAAAGCCCGAGGTTTTCAAGACCATCGCAGTACCAGGTTGTGCCATGGCCGCAAAAAAAACAAAAAACAATAATTGAAACAAGCTTTAAAACCTTTTCATTCAAATACGGTTTGGGTGAATAAATAATGCTTCAAAAGGAACCTGCACTGTTGGAATAATAAGTCTATCTTCGTGCTGCAACTGTTTACCTTCAGACGCGAGCTTCGCAACCTTGTCTGGATCAACAATCAACCTCACAAGCTCCTGATAGTCCTCAAAATCATCAAACCTGCCCTCAATAAAACCTGCCCACTGCTCAAGAGGGCACGCAGGCCCACCACCAGAATAAAATGTGCCATTCCTACTATGATTGATAATGTAATATTTATTCTCGTGACAAAAAATAGTGGCATGAAAGCGCGACACCATTTCATCAATAACGGTTAAATCTGTTTCCTGCGCACGACCAATCAAAAAATAATCCTTATCAACACAAACCTCCAGAATTCGCCTTTCATACGGCGGCTGCACTATAAGACGCGGCATAAAAACAGAGAATTAAAACAGGTATATAAATAATGAGCCCGGCCAGATTCGAACTGGCGACCTTGTCGACGTCAACGACACGTCATACCGCTAGACCACGGGCTCAAAGAAATAGCAAGTAACTGTTTGTGATTTAAAAACATATCTTCACATGCGAGCTCGCCGAAGGCGAGCGAGCGTTTAGAAGTCAGTATACACACCGCACACAGTCTTCTTTATTTCTTGTTCGCTATTCTCTTTTTTGTTTCTGGCTGTTCCAGATAATTCTCAGGAGTTATGACTTTTCGCCCTAATTCTTTTTCTGCTTCTTTTCTTGCGGTGCCTGCCACTCTGCCACCTCTTTTAGCTGCATCTTCAACTTTTGCATATCCTTGTGCGTCTTCTTTTCTTGTGATTTCTGTGGACATTCTCTCTCCCAGCATGCTAAAAATAAGTTCTAAATCATTCATGTGGTCTCGTAAGTTCTCTTTTTTTAGCCCTTTAAACTCTTTGTACTCGGCAGGAGTCAATCCGAATGTGGCTTTTGATATGCTCAGAAATTCTTCAAATTTCTGGCACGCCAAAAATCATTTGATTTTTGAGCGTTTCTGCTGTCAAAATTGAATATTCTTTTTCACTTTTAACTCCTCGTTTATCCCATTCATCTGTTAGTTCATCTCTTATTGAAATGCCTCGCACTCTTTTTTCAATCCAGTCATCAGAATATCCTTTTGATTTGTAGAGTTCTTTCATTCTTTTTTGTGCCAATTCTGGATTCTCAATTTCTTGTATTCTTTCATAGCCTACTTTTGCCAGCCATCTTTTGAATGGTTCTGCTTTTTTGGAAGGAATTGACTGAATTATGCGGAACATTGATTCTGTATTTGCACAGTCTGTTTCGTAATATTTGCCATCAGAAGCAGCTAATTTCAGTTGTCGACAATATGTCGTTAACTCAATCCCAGAGGAATCTTTCTCTCTTTGCTTTAGCCTGTACCAATAATCTTTCGCATCAACGCTGTCTGTCAGGG
>JACQMU010000085.1 GCA_016203425.1 Candidatus Woesearchaeota archaeon | reverse complement strand
CTCTACAACAGACTATACTTAATGTAGAGGGTAAACCTGTTAGAAAAGATTAAATAATAGCCATAACTGCACCATAAAAATGGCAGTCATCATAAGCATAACAGAAGGAAGCTGGTACAGGCAAGCAGAAGAAAGAGAAAAAGAGAAAATAAGCCTGACACACGTACAGAAAGCAATAAGATTTGTCAACACAACAAGCGTCGAACTCAAAGCACCAAGCATCATAATAGGCAGAAAAGACAACTGCGAAATAATATTAGACGACCTAAGCGTATCACGACAGCACTGCAGAATATACTATAACCACGAAATACCAGGAGAACTGCAATGGTTCATCGCAGACCTCGACTCAAAAAACGGAACATACATTCTCAGAAAAAACAAAACAATAACCGTGCCAAAAGAACCCAACTATGAACAGCTTAACGACAAAGACAAAATACTTATCGGCAACACAATACTATTGATAACTGTAGAAAAAAAAGCACACTGAATTCTGTGCACAACATTTATTAACACCACAAAAAAGTTTGTTGCTATGGCTGGCTTTGACGAACAAACAGAAAAAGTCCTGCTTGACTTAGGCATACATTTCAACCAAATTACTGCCATAAAAACATTTCTTAACGATACAAACAACATTGAAGGGCTTGCATTTGACCACGTTGAATTTCCAGAACAACCCTTCAGAGATTATGCGCCAAAAGAAAACACACAGCACAACGAAATGGGCATTGCAGAAAACTGGGGAATTGATGCACGCATTGCAAAAATAGAACGCGGCAGGCTAACAACAGACAAAACAAACCCAAAATACACCAAAGTAATTCTGACTGCAGACTTTGAACGCCACCACTCAGCAGGCTATCTAATCTCACTCATCGACTCAGTATTATACAACAAACCACAACCATTCACGAAAGGCGTCATGGCATACAGCGATGATGGACGCAAAACAATAGAGTACACAATCCACGAAACAGCAGAAGAAGCAATAAAACACAAAAGAAAATACGTACTGCAACAAATAAAACCACACTTAGCTTTCTTCTATTCTATTAACGCAATAGGAGACACTGTTATTGAAGTGCACGACAAGCACTCATAACTTCTTTGACTCAACCAATTCACGCACCAGCTCGATAAACAAAGCATTGCTCCACGCCTGCGCAACACAACCCTTGCTGGACAACTCACGCGCAGAACTAATTTCAGAAGCAAAACCAGTTGCACCCTTGTACAAAATTTCTGAAGCACTTGCCTCAAGAATTGCCATAATATACTTCTCAAACTTTTTGTGAGCCAAACGATGCAAAACAATCGCAGCAAGATTGTTCAGCCAAAACCAACTGTCACCACGATGATAACTCTTGTTATCCTCACCAGTATAAACGTCCGTAAAAAGTGGGTGCTTTTTGTCAATACTCGACAAACCCCCCCAGCCAAGCCATAATTTAGGAAGAATAATTTCAAAACAATCAATCCATTCATTCTTCGACAACAAATCAGGAAAAACATACGCAGCAATAAACACATTAGGACGAATACCAACATGGCCTGCAGTATCAAACAACACTTTGTTCCTAAAAAAATTTTTTCTAACAGAAGAAAACAATTCAGCAACACGCTTATCGCTCTTCCCAGTCAAACGACGAACAACACCACCAAGCGCAAGGGTTAATGCCTGAACCTCAACAGGAAAACCAGTGCGAGAATCATTGCCAAACTCAGTATCCATCCAAGTCTCATTTTTTTTAGACTCAATCAAACCATCATTCAAACGATGCTCAAACACACGAGACAACGAAAGCTGCAAAGCATCTGCCATCTGCTGTTTTTCACGACTGGAAACAAGCTCGGAAGAACGCTTTTTTCCAGCAGCATCAAACAGTTCTTTGCAACGAAACGCAAGCCAGCCAACAGCATCACTCGACAACAAAGGCGCATCACGGTCAACAATGTTCGGCAACAAACCCTCATTAGTAATTTTAGGAAGATAAGACAACAAAATTTTCTTAGCGAAAACAAAATTTTTCTGCAACAAAAAAGCCTTTGTACAAATAATTTCATCACGAGCCCAGCGCTGGTAAAACCACGGCAAACCAGCCTCCACAAACTCATCACCAACAATCAACGAATCAAGAGCATTAACCGCACACTGGTAAGCCAGCGACACACCCTCATTCTTTATTTTTGGACAAGCGCTAATTAATTCATGCACGTGATTTTCACGCTCACGACGCAACCTGTCACGAGAATCAAAAACTTCCTTAGCTTCAGCAACAGCCGCGCCCCTGCTCAAACCCCAAGCAAAAACAACATCCTTTGCACGAATTTTACAAGGCTTAAACACCCAACGCGCGAATGGCTGAGAATGTCGCGCTTCATCATCACAATACTTATGCTCCTCCCAATGCTGCAACGGCAAGAACTCCAAATCAGGAGCATAAACTGCAAGATGCACTTCAAATTCATCTCCAAAAACAGAATTATCGTCACGGCTGTCAGTTTTTTTTGAAAATGAAATAACCAGCGCGTGGCCGTCTTTCATAACATCATAATTACGGCCCCACACACGATGGTCATCAACAAGCTTCACATCAAGCACAAGCTCAAACTCTGCAACAGCATTCATCTCCAACACCAAAGCATCACGATACAACGGCATAAAAAATGACTGTGCAAGCTCGCCACGCTTCAGCGAAACACTGCCCAAACGGTTTGTAATAGCAGTAACATGCTCAGAAAAAACAAATGATTCAATAAGCTTTATCATCCTGTGGTTTGTGCGAAAAAAAACACCCTCATAACGCGACTTTGGCTCGTGGCCAAACAAAACATACGCGCCATGCCTGTTTGTCAACAAAAATTTTACACCGCCATCATCAATGTTCTTTTCAAACACACCTGCACGCTTAACCATCATTCTCACCACGATAAAAACGCGCAGCATCCTCAGGCATAACAGAATTAATCACAACACCAGTACCAACCTCAAGACCACCCCATGTCGCAATGCGCGGCAATACTTCCAAATGCAAATGCAAGTCCTGCCCAGCAGGCGCATAAGTCAAACAAAAATCATACGAACAATTAAGCTCTTTCAACTTCAGCAACACTTTCTTAAGAACATCAGCAACCCCATCAAATGACGAAAGCTCACCAAGAGTTTTGACATGCTGTTTAGGAAACAACCACACTTCATAATTAAACCTCGAAGCATAAGGTGCAAACGCAATCCAAGAATCATTCTCAAAACAACGACGCGTGCTGTCTTTTTCAGACGCAATAATCGCACAATAAGGACACTCAACAAACTGGCGAACAGCCATCACTTTTTCCATAACCAAAGAAGGAATAATAGAAGTTGCAAAAATTTGCGAATGAGAATGCACAATCGACGTTCCAGCAGCAGGGCCGTGATTTTTAATAACAGAAACATATGCAATGTTCTCCTGACGAGACAAGTCACGAATCCTGTCGCTAAAAACCGAAAACAATTCAGCAATCTCCCTGACAGTTAAATCAGCCAACTGCTTTGAATGCTCAGGGGTTTCAACAACCACCTCATGATGACCAAAATTTGACGAAAAAGTATAAAAACGATTATCAGTCCTGACAACAGCATCACCTTCAGGAACCAGCGCAGGAAACTTATTCTCAAACCACCGCATAGACCATTTTTTTGCATCACCACGACGGCCAATCTCTGGCGTGGTTAAAGACTCATTACCATGACAAAAAACACATTGCCCAACCTCTGCCTGCACAGGAAGCTCTGAAAACTGGCGAGGACGCTTGCCACGCCCTGTTGAGAAATAAACCCAGCGCTCTAACAAATAATCTTTTCTCAGTTCTCCCACTGTTCTCTACACCCCTTTTAGACAAAAGCACGAATTTCACCTATTTAAAAGTATGTTTGCGTCGAAAGGTTTTTATACTACCAGTATACAAT
>JACQMU010000084.1 GCA_016203425.1 Candidatus Woesearchaeota archaeon | reverse complement strand
TCCCGCAGCAAAAATGATTGTGGGAATAGCAAAAACACAAGAAAAAGAAGTAGGCGACGGCACGACAACAGCAGTTGTCATTGCAGGAGAACTTTTGAAACAAGCAGAAACACTCCTTGACCAAGAAATACACCCAACAGTAGTTGCACGCGGCTACAGAATTGCAGCAGAAAAAGCACAAGAAATACTCAACAACATGGCAGAACCAATAACAGAAAAAGAAGACGAAAAACTAACAATGATTGCATCAACAGCACTCGCAAGCAAAGGCGCAGCACAAGCTGCAAAAGAAAAACTTTCAAAAATAGCAGTTTCTGCAGTAAAACACGTCCTTGACAAGAACGAGCACGGAATTATATTTGACAAAGAAAACATCAAGCTTGAAAAAAAAGTCGGCAGCTCAGTAGAACAATCAGAATTAATAACAGGCATAGTCCTTGAAAAAGAAGCAGTACACTCAGGCATGCCCCGCTGCGTACACAACGCAAAGATTGCACTGCTTGATGCGGCTATTGAGATAAAAGACACAGAAATAGACGCAAAAATTTCAATAACAGACCCAAACCAAATGACTGCATTTCTAGACCAAGAAGAAAAAATGCTCAGACAGAAAGTAGATAAAATTGCGGCATCAGGGGCAAACGTTGTTTTCTGCCAAAAAGGCATAGACGATGTTGCACAACACTTCCTTGCAAAAAAAGGCATTTACGCAGCACGACGCGTCAAGAAATCAGACATGGAAGCACTCGCGCGAGCAACAGGCGCAAGCATCGTCAGCAATTTAGAAGATTTGAATGCAAAAGATTTAGGGAGCGCTGGAAAGGTTGAAGAAGTAAAATACGGAGACGAAGAATTGACGTATGTCGTGGATTGTAAAAACCCAAAATCAGTAACAATATTGATTAAAGGCGGAACAGACCACGTTGTCGACGAAGTAAAAAGAGCAATGACAGACGCAATCGGCGACGTAGCAGCAGCACTGAAATCAGGAAAAGTAGTTGCAGGCGCAGGAGCTGTAGAAATTGAGCTTGCGAAAGAACTTCGCAAGTTTGCAGAATCATTGTCCGGCAGAGAACAATTAGCAGTGCAAGCATTTGCACAAGCAATGGAAGTCATACCAAGAACATTAGCAGAAAATGCAGGCTTAGACCCAATTGATGTGCTGACAGAATTAAAAGCAGCACATGACAAAAAACAAAAATGGGCAGGAGTCAACGTAAACACAGGCCACGTTGTAGACAGCTGGAAAGAAGGCGTCATCGAACCATTGAAAATAAAAACACAAGCAATAAGCTCAGCATCAGAAGTCGCACAAATGATATTGCGCATTGATGATGTGATAGCAGGCGGCTCAAAATCAGGCGGCGGAATGCCCCCAGGAATGGGCGGAATGCCGCCAATGGGCGGAGAATATTGAGATGACAGAAAGCAGAATAACATTTGATCACATATTAAATCATGTAAAGTCACGTGATTTAGATTCTTTAGGCAAGGCATCTGTTTATTTAAGCTGGAATCCTGAAGGACATGTTGCAATACAATTACTGGAGTTTTTAAAACTAAGAATAAATCTTCCAATATCAAAAGACAGAGTAACACACGAAGATATTTTTACAACAGAAGGGTGGCTTAATATTGTAGATGATACACTCAGAGATCAAGGATATTACGTTGCAAAAGTAACATTTTTCGGCTATTCAGGATTTTTCAGATATCCAGAAATAAGAGGAGAATTATACAAAGAACGAGCAGCAGCAACACAAACACAACCGCGTGCTGCGGAAGCTGTCTCAGACATAACAGATTCTTTTGACGACAAGATTGTTGAGTGATGTTCATGCCACTCACACGCATAATTCTCGGCGACATAACAGACATTCTTCCAGATGCAGCAACAAAAACAGAAAAAATCTGCGAAACAACTGCAGAACAAATGTTTGCTTCGCGCAGAAGAATAAGAATAAAGCTTCCTGACAAAACTCACAATCTCCCATTTGCATTCACAGGAAGAGTGCCAACAACACAAGAATTCCTCGAACGCGTCGACAGTTATTTAGCATCACAAAAACAGTATCTGGCAAACATAACAAGCTTTAAAACAGCAAGTTTTTGCGCAACAGCACACATCACAGGAACACTTTATCAAGAGAAAGAACAGCCAAAAGAACAACAGACGCCAACATATCTTGCATTGTAATGCTGACGAAACAATTATAAAACAATACTTCTTATCATCACACATGAACAATTCTTTCAATGAACAAATTTCGCTATTCACCCTCGGCATCATAACAATCACTGCACTTATTGCAGTACTATGGCACACCACTTCAGGAGGAAGCACAGGACAAGCATTTTATTCCTACAATCAACTTCCACTTTATGCAGACGCACTCACAAATGACGGATTTTTCCAAATATTCGGGCAATGCGCAGTATCACTAACACAAGAAACAACCTGCACGTTTGAGAACATAGAAACATCACCACTTCAAGAATTTGAAGCAATAAGACTAAGGCTGCCGGCAACAACACTCGATACATTTAACGTAGAAAAATTTAGCGTTGTAACAAGAGGAAACAAAGGATATCCACAATTATTTGACTGCGCAGGAGCAAAAGAATGCATTTTAAGAACAGCAATGTTGCAGCCTGAAGGAAACACGTTCAGCATAAGTGCAACAATTGCGGTGAAACCAATTTCTTGACAGGAAACATTTATATATGCGTATGCATATGCATATGCGTATGACAAAAGTTATTTCGCTATCAAACGCAGCATACGATGAAATAAAGTCATTAAAAGAGGGAGACGACTCGTTTTCTGATGTGGTATTACGTTTAGCAGGTAGTGCACGCAAAAAACCACTAATTGAGTTCTTTGGAACATGGCCTGGAACAAGAGAAGAAGCCGAAAAAATAAAGAAAGAATTAGCACGAGAGCGCAAAACTTTCAAAACACGTGAGGTTACTTTCTAAATGATGTATTCCCTTGACACAAATATTATTGTTGATATCCTCCGTGGAGATACTCGTTTAAAATCAAAACTTCAAGAACTTAATGACAAACAAATTAATTGTTGCATTACCCCAATAGTTTTGGCTGAATTATTTAAAGGAGTATACAAAGCACAACGGCAAAGTGAAGCGCTTAAGCTTGTGGAAGATTTTGTTCAAAACCTGCAACTTTTAGATTTCAATGAATATGCGTGCCGACTTTTTGGACAACGCCATGCAGAACTCTTGAGATTAGGAAAGCAGACACAAGAACTTGACCTTATGATTGCGAGCATTTCTTTAGCGCATGATGCAATAGTAGTTACTAATAACCATAAAGATTTTCACAACATCCGAGGACTAAAAATCGAGTCTTGGTAGTTTTTTATTCGTGACATTTAAATACACCCACGCTATTTTCTCCCTACAATGGACATCAAAAAACTCGCCAGAAAATGGGCATTGCAAAATGCAGTCAAGTACAATGGCAAAGCAGATGTTGGAGCAGTAATAGGCAAACTAATTGCAGAAGACCCAAAAATAAAACCACAACTTGGAAAATTAATGAAAGACATCAAAACAATAATTGAAGACGTTAATTTTACACCAACAGAAAAACAACGGCAGGAATTAGAAAACATTGCACCAGAATTACTGGAAGAAAAACACGAAACAGAAGAACGAATATTAAAACCATTGCCAAACGCAATCAAAGGAAAAGTCATCATGAGATTTGCGCCAAGCCCAAGCGGACCATTACATATAGGGCACGCGTATGTTGCATCACTAAATTCAGAATACTGCAGGCTCTATGACGGAGAATTTATCTGGCGCATAGAAGACACAGACGCAGACAAAATTTATCCACCAGCATACGAAATCCAGCCAAAAGAAGCACAATGGATAACAAAAAATAATGTCAAAAAAGTATTCATACAGTCGGACAGGCTCCACACTTATTACGATTACGCAGAAAAACTGCTCAACAAAGGACACGCTTACGTTTGTACGTGCACACAAGATGAGTTCAAAGCTCTTTCACAAAAGAAAAAAGAATGCCAGTGCAGAAATCTGCCAGTTAAAGAAAATCTTTCACGCTGGGACAAAATGTTCACCACATTCCAACAAGGCCAAGCAGTAGTTCGCATCAAAACAGACATGCAGCACCCAAACCCAGCAATGCATGATTGGCCGGCGTTACGAATTAATTGCACAAAACACGCACGTACAGGCACGGAAGAAAGAGTATGGCCACTAATGAACTTTGCTGTCGCCATTGACGATCATGAAATGGGAATCACGCACGCAATCCGCGCAAAAGAACACATGGACAATGAAAAAAAACAAAAATATGTTTATGACGCTTTCGGCTGGAAGACGCCAACAAACTTGTATGTTGGAAGAATAAATTTTATTGGCTTAGACGTTTCAAAAACGAAAACCAAAGAAAAAATAGAACGCGGTGAGTACACAGGATGGGATGATATCAGACTGCCTTTTTTAGCCTCATTAAAAAGACGAGGATACCAGCCAGACGCGTTTATCAATTGGGCGATTGATGTTGGCGTGACAGAAACAGACAAAACAATAACTGCAGAAGACTTTTTTAAGTCACTAAATCATTTCAACAAAGCAATAATTGACCAGCAATCAAACAGATATTTCTTTGTGTGGGACCCAGCCAAAGTAACCGTACAAAATGCACCAGTACAAACAATAAAACTGGACATGCACCCTGACAACCCAAAAAAAGGCAAAAGAACATTCAAAACAAAAACAGACTTTTACTTAACAAGAGACGATTATGAAGCACTAAAACAAAACAAACTTTACAGACTAATGGACTGCCTGAATTTTGTCAGGAAAAAAGACAAACTATTATTTGAGTCACAAAAATATGAAGACTACAAAGAAAGAGGAGAAGCAATCATGCACTGGCTCCCAGTAGAAGAGAAAACTGTTCAAGTTGAGGTCTTAATGCCAGATGCCACTGTAAAAAAAGGTGTTGGTGAGGCAAAATTGTCACAATTAAAAGTTGGAGAGATTGTGCAGCTGGAAAGACTCGGATTCTGCAAGCTAGACGCAAAAGAAAAAGGAAAACTAATATTCTGGTACGCACACAGATGACACTTCACAACATGAACGATGAGAACCCAATAGAACGGCATTGGTACTTACTGCCATTTGTGCGAGTGGCAGCTGTTGTAGGAATATTGGGAGTCACATTAGGCGGAATGCAATGCTATCAATACTTAAAATCAAATTATGAGAATACAAAACAAGAAATACCAGTACGAGATGCTGAACAAAAAACAATAGACAAACTTGTTAAGTGATCATCTCTTTCTTGCTTTTTTCTTGTGCTTAACAACAACTTTTTTAGGACTCAATGCAGTAATCTTTTCCTTAACAAAATCAATACGTTCAGAAATCTTTCTCAGCTGTTCTTTTTCAGAAGGGTCTTTTGCTTTAATACTTGTCTTTAACTTTTCAAGATTGTACAACATTCTTTCAAGCTCAGCAAGCTGAGGAACAGGCTTTTCAGCACGTGATTGGACCACATTAATAATCTGTTCAAGCTTCTGCTCACGAGACAATTCAGGAACAGGCTCTGTAGAAACTTCCTGCGAAACTTCGGTTGGAACTTGAGATTCTTCAACAACAGCAACAGGAGGCTCTTTACACTTCTGAATAAAACCACCTTCTTCCAAAGCATCGCGAACAGTCCTTTCAAAACGCTCAATATGAGGGTGCGTTGTTTTCGCACTAACTTTTTTTAGCTTCACAACCTCCAGATGTAATTTTCTCAACGCATGCACTTTCAACAACCTTTTTTTGTTTGCGCGCGCAACAAATATTGTCAACAAACGCGCTTTTGAAGCATCAACACCAACAGGAAACACCATCTTACAAACCAAACAAGCGCTTTTTAGGAGGAGACATTGGCGGAGCAGCTGGTGACGGGCGCGGAGCCTCAAAAGGCGGAGGAGCCATACGAGGAGCCTGCGTAACAGCAAAAGCAGGCATCTGAACAGGCTGCTCTGCAAACAACGGCTGTGGAGAAGGTTTTTCAGCAACAAGCACACCCTTTGTCTCAAGCTCGTCCTTAAATTCTTTAACAATATCTGCAATAGCAACAATACCCTCAGCAATCTCTGCATTCTGTTCAAGAATCTTGTTCATCTTTTCAGCCAAAGGCCGCATTTTTTCGTTAAACGTCAAACCACCTTCCTCAATTTTAAGATCGCGGCTTGCCTCATCAAAAATACCAATAAGCTTGTCCAGCTTTGCATTAAGCTCATTAACAGAAATGTGCAGTTCTTTTGCAGGAGCAATATCAAAATGCCTTGCTTTTTTCAACTCTTCCCGCAAGCCCTTCACTTCGCTCTCAGGCAGAACCTCATAATCCTCACCTTCATCAAAATCAGTTACAGTAGACTTATCATCAGGCATAATGCTCACCTTTTTGTTGATAACAACTGAGAAAATTATACTTTATAAAACTTTCTATAGATAATTCTGGTGATTATTCTGTTCAATGTGTTTTAATCAACAGAATTGTAGATATACAAAAAAGATAAAAAAATAAAAAATTTACTTTGCCAGCGAGAATCGCGTTCTATCCATTCGCACGCAATCAACTAATGCCTGGCGAGAACAAAATGTTTGTTCTTTCCCATGCTTGCAGTTAACAGCGCAATGCTTCAAGCGTTCTTTCAAGCATGCTTCTTTCGAGTCAAACACCTTCTTAGGCGGAGTATTGCATGCTGCCTTTGGCACTTCCTTCAACACAACCTGCTTTGCAGCTGATTTGTGCTCACGCGCTGCACGATTCACGCACATATCAACGCAATACGCATAACGCTGGTTGCGTGACTCACATTCCTCACGCGCTTTTCTCAGGAAGTCAGGTGCATTGACTCCAACAATAATGTCTGTGATGCACTGCTTTGGCGCAGACCTCAGTCCAGCACTAAAACCACCATGATAAGTAGTGGCCAGATTAGCAGCCTTGGTTACTTGACCAGTAGGCACGCCAAAAGCTATGGTACTCCCCAATACAATGAGAACCATAATCACGACAATAGCGCTTTGTTTTAAGTTTTTCTTCACAATAACCACCTCCAACTTGGATTAAGAAGCCTACACACCAGTAGTATAAAAACCTTGCGATTACTGTCAGATAGAAAGACATAATAATAACCTGTCATTTTGGCACACAAATGGTAAACAAAGTAATTAAAACAGTATTTTTGCTACTAGCAGTGTTGCTGCTCGCAAGCGGCATTTATACATCATGGCAGTTGTACAAAACAACATCACAAAAAAAAGCGCAAGAACTACCACCAGAAATTGATATGTATACAATAGTTCCAACAAACTGCGACGACTGCTTTAACATAAAACTTGCAGAACAATTTGTGCAGCAAAAAACAAATGCAAAAATAGTGACGCAAAAAACATTCAAAACAGACACTGACGAAGCAAAAGAACTCATCACAAAATACAAACTAAAAAGGCTGCCAGCAATCATTCTAAAAGGAGAGATTAAAAGAATAACAATAGACCCTTTCGAACAAAGAGAAGACGCATTACTGTTTGATGCGACACCGCCAGCATATTTTGATGTGGCGACAGGAAAAATAAAAGGCAGAGTAGTAGCGACAATCATTAATGACAAAGCATGCACAAAATGCATGGACTTAACCATTCTCACAAAACAATTACGCACAACAGGAGTTTCGATAACAGAAAAAATCCTGACTTCAGACGTGCCAGAAGCAAAAAGCTTTGTTACAAAATACAAAATTAAAAGACTGCCAACATTACTATTATCAAAAGATGCACTCGAATACGACTTAATAAAGAATGTCTGGGAACAAGTCGGAACAGTAGAGACTGACGAGACACTTGTCC
>JACQMU010000075.1 GCA_016203425.1 Candidatus Woesearchaeota archaeon | reverse complement strand
TTATTGTTGAACATTTGGAAGACAGCATTAAACTTCGAGAAATGCCGATTGAGCAACACATTAGAAAAAGATTATTAAAGAATTAACTCATCATCCTGTACGTACTTAATACCTTTCTGCAAAGCAATAAATGCTTTTTGCAACTCTCTGCCGAGATAAGAAGCATGCTCCATTCGTGAAATCAACTCAAGCTTTGCAATGTTATGATAAATATCAATCGGCTTTTTGCCGCGCACAACAACCTCAACCTTGTTTTTCATGTTGCAAAAACCAACCTCAATTTCTTTAGTTTCAGGAAGAATTCTTATCAGGAAGTATCCTTTAGGATCAAGCACAAAATCCTCGGCATCATCATACTGCGCAATAATCACTTTTGAACCGCTGCTTGTCACTTCAGTTGCTACAAGATTAACATTTTCTTTAACATCAAAAACACGAATTGCATTAGTTGGACAAACTTTAGCAGCATCAATTGCATCTTTCAATTGCTCATCAGAAAGCTCTTTTTCAATAGAAACAACACTGCCAGTTTTTTTTTGCTGAGGCAACACGGCTTTTTCGTCCTTCAAAGAAAAATGTGCAGGGTCAGCGGCAACACACGCGCCATTGCCAACACATTTATTGTGGTCAACTTCAATACGAACTTTGTGCATTCAGAGAAACTAATGTGCAGTATTTATAAACTTTTTCTCCGTCGAATAAGTGTTGATGTAAGGACTGCAGTTATTCCAAGCAAAAAAACATTTAAGAAAATTAATAGTTTAATCACAAATAAATCATTATTTTTCTTTACAGAACTTAGTTTTACAGGGGTGTATTCTGTTTCTCTTTGAACAACAGGAACTGTTTTTGAATCGTCATCAATTTTTATCGCTGCTTTTTTAACAGGGGGATTTGTGGCAGCAACAACAACGCTATCAGTGTTTGAAGCGCTTCTTGCATTGCTGCGGCTTCCGCCCCCGCCACCATTATTACTTCCACTGTTGCCACGCACAACAGTAACAGTTTTTTGAGCAATGCTTGAAAGAGCAAAACGGTCAGTCACGCGCAATGTTACAGTAAAAGTTCCTTCAGAAGTATAACGCTTTGTTGCAATAGCACCAGAAGCTGTTGTGCTGTCACCAAAATCCCAAACAAATGACAGAGTATCATTAAGAGGGCCTGGAATGTTTGCATCAGTGCTTGTGCTTGTAAATACAACTTCACGACCCTGCTGTGCAATGGTATCACTCTGCGTAAAACTTGCAACAGGCGCTAAAGGCATTAATTGCGACAACTGCACTTGACCATTTATTGTTGCGTCATAAGTAAAACCATTAATTGTTATCTGGCCGGCAGTAATCACGTTGTTTGTTATTGTTGCATTTGTTATAACAGCATTTGTAATCGTACTGTTTGTAATTATGCTGTTAGTAACTGTGCTGTTAGTTAGGACACTATTCTCAATAATATTCTCAACAAAATAATTCAAATTAATATTTTCAGCAGAAGACTGTTCATCACAAGCAACAAAAACAGCATTGTTTCCAAGACCAAACCCTGTTACAACCGCAGAATGGCTCAAACCATCTGATGTTACAAAATTATTAACCAAGCCATCAAAATCAACGTCACTAAAACCCCATCTGCATGCAGTCATACGATTAGTGGTTGCAGTTATTGTCAAAGAACTTGAATTTATAGCAGTGCCAGAAACAGGAATAACAGAGACTTCAAGAGGAACAAGAGGTAAATTAATACGAATGCTTTCCTCTGCAGTAATCTCAGGATTAGCTGTTGTGAAAGAAACATTTGCACGTGCGCGCACAACAACTGTGTGAACATCAGCACTTAAAGGAATGAAATCAAACATTTCAGTAACAAAATTAACAGCATCAGGATTAGCACTGGCGCCTTTTGTAACAGAACTAACAACCTGCATAAAAGGACCTTTCATGACAACAAACTCAAGAATTGCCGGCACTGGCGTCAGAATGGAATTATTGACAGCATAGTTAGTAATCCTGTCAACAGAAACAGTCACTGTATCACCAATAGAAGGAATTGGGTTATTAACACGAATATTTCTCAAAATGCTGTACAACTGGTCTTGTAAAGTTGCAACAGAAAAACTTTTTTCAGAACTCTGATCTTTCTGCGACCGACACTGATTGTCAACAACACTTGCAGTCACTTTTGCAACAAAATTACCCTCACTGTCAGGAATATACGTGAAAGAAACAGGAACACTTGTGCCTGCAATAATAGCATTATTTGTTGCGGCAGCAAAGCTTTTTTGTTGCGACTCAACAATATTTGTCCCATTAAGAATTTCCAACTTAACAACAGTATCAGCACCCCAGTATTCCTGCAACAAACTTGGAGGAATGTACGCAACACCAGTATTCAGTAATTGAAACGCACTTGCAGTAGTTCCATCAAGCTGAGCAGTTGTATTAATAACAACAGGCTTGTAAGGCTCGACAGGATTAGAAACATTCAGCTTTGACACAACAGCTTTACAAACATTCTGCATTTTGGAAAAACTTGCAGACTGGCTTGCTGTTGCAATTCCTGATTGGCCTTCTGTACTCCAATTATGCTTGCCAACTAATGGCCTGAATCCTTGCGAAACAAAAAATTCAGCATAACCAAACTGCGTTGCCAAAGAATCAGGATAACGCAAGATGACAGAACCATCTGTTGATTGCGGACCTTTAATAATTTGTCCAGAAAAATTCTGCACCGAAGAACAATCAGCATTCAAACAATCAACAGCAACAACTGCAACATTCTGCTGGTCAAACAAATAAGTAACATCAACAGCAGCATTTACTGAAATGCTCAGCATGATAAATAAAAGCAAATAAGTTAGTTGTTTCATTTTAGTTCCCTGTACCCGGGCCAATTGTTCCGCCACCACTGACAGGGGGAACAGAGGGTGTTGGTGGATTTGGCGGTGTTGCGCTTGGCGCTGCTGGCTGATGATGATTGTTTTTTGCACGCATAACTCCACCAATTATGCCAACAGTTGTTATGGCAGTTGAAGCAACAGTAATAACACATTCATCTATTGCAGGATCAGTACTTCCAATCTGGTGTTGAGAATTGCCATTTCCTGAATTCAAGCGATTGCCTTCTTTTAGAATTTCAGCAAATTGCTCTACAGGGGTGTTTGTTTCTGGAGTGAAAACGTCTTTTGTAAAAGCAATCCCCCATTTGTCGACGTCAACAAAAATGCCAACGTACGGAATTGCGCTTAATCCAGCTATTTTAGGATCAAGCCCTGGAAGACTTTTCACATCATTTGTCTTAAAAATGTCTGCAATGTCCTTGACGATTTTTGCTTTAAGTGCAAGCACGTCATTTGCGGAGATAATATTGTTCTCATACAACAGAGTTGGCATTTCAAATGTGCGATACAAATGATTTTGGAATACTTCATGCTTGTCTTTGTACGTTCCCTGTTTTAAAATTTCTTCTGCACTAAAAAGAAGTTGGCGATATATTTGGTCAAGCCTGCGGCATTCTTCATAAAGTGTTTCTCCAATCTTGCGTTCGTGTATGTTGTTCCACACTTTTTCACCATGAACATATAAATCAATTCCGTCAATACTTTTTTTAATGATGGCTAAGCGCTGGTACGCGTGATGCATTTCAGCAACGTTAAATTCAACAGCTTCAATATCCGCCTTCGCAGTTAAAAGTGAAACAACATATCGTAATCTATTTTCATTCTCAGTCATTCGTTGTTGTTCTTTTGCTTTCAATGCCGCCCTTGTATTAGCGTCTAATCGTTCGACTGATGCTGTCAAATAATCAAGATATTTTTCGACAAATTCTTGTTCATTCTGTCGCAATGGCTTTGATTTGTAGTTCCATCGTGCATTTCTTTTTGCGCTGTCAACAAGCCATCGCTGGATGCGGTTCTGTTCTGATAACAGGTTCATGACGATATTTTGAGTGATTATTTCATCCAAACCAGTGCGCAAGTTGTAATTTATTTGAGAAGTTGTTTTTGAATATTCTGCAGCGAACTGTAGGGTAATGTCTTTTTCCTCTGGAAGCGCAGTAGATGTTACAGGTATGCTTAATCGCGCAATTTCTTTGGCACAGAATTCATCAATTGATTCACCGAATTCTCTTTCTGCAAGTGTTTGGATAACTTTCGGTTCGTGTCGTGGCGCTTGATATCCTGTTGCAACACAACCTGAACTTAATTCAGCAACAGCTGCCAGTGTATATGTGGCAAGATGTTTCATGGCAGTGCAGAACGATAATTGTTTATAAATCTTGCTTATTTTTGTTACTTTGTGGTGGTTACTGCATTACTTCACAACATTTTTATACAATAATTTTATTCCTGTTGCAATGCCAGGCGCATTTGGACATATGATAGGAGCATGGCTCTGTGGCAGAGCTTATGAAAAAATTAGAAATATTACATTCACGCAATTAATGTGGGCAGCATTATTCTTTGGTGCAATAGCGCCAGATGCTGATTTTTTAATCGAATGGATTACTGATGATTTGCACATCCACAGAACATTTAGCCACAGCCTTTTTATGGTTGTCGCAGCAGGCATTACTGTTTATTTATTGCTGTATGTATTCTCACGAGTGAGAAAAACAAAAATTGTTAATCCAGCATTTGTAGCACTGCTGTTTTCATTTGGCATAGCTACACATTTGTTTCTTGACCTTACAACAAGCGAATCAGGCGTACAAGTACTGTGGCCGTTTAGCGACAAATGGATAACATTCAACGGCCCATTAAACCACCTTGACGGCACACCAACATACGGACAGTTAAAGTGGTTTGTCAAAATGGCAACAATAGACATGGGCATAGGCACAGCATGGATTGCGTATTTATTCTGGAGAAAAAAATTAAGGTTTGATTAATTAATCACCTTCAAACTCAACAAGCGAGAAGACTTTGTATCCTTTACTTTCTAATTTCTCTCTGCCGTGTAAACCTGGAAGTTCTATCACGAAACAGCATTCAGCAATCTCACCACCAACTTTCTTAACAAGATCTGCTGCTGCGAGACAGGTTCCAGCAGTTGCGACCAAATCATCTGTAATAAGAACTCTGTCACCCACTTTTATTGCGTCTTGATGAATTTCCAAAACATCTTTGCCATACTCCAAATCATATTCAATGCGGTGAACTTTGTGCGGCAGCTTTCCTTTTTTTCTCAACGGAACAAAACCAACACCAAGCTCTTTTGCCAAAGCACCGCCAATGATGAAACCACGCGCTTCAATGCCGGCAACAACATCAATCTTTTGAGACTTGTATCTTTCTTTGAAAGCATTAATCACGTCCTGAAAACCTTGTGAGTCTTTGAGAAGAGTTGTAATGTCGCGAAACATTATTCCCTGTTTTGGAAAATTAGGGATTGTGCGAATTTTTTGCTTGAGATGCTCCATAACTTTTTGTAGACAGGGAGGATTTTATAAAATTAACGTTTCCAATTTTCTGGCCAATCACTAAAACTTGTTAAAGGCAGGTCATTAACTACTAGTGTGTACAATGGTTCATCTGGAAAATCATTTATTCGCAAAACTAATTTGTCTTTATCTACATTGGCTTGGTATTGTAACTCAGGGTTGTTTGTATGTGACCATACAATATTTATTTTGAAATATTTTCTCACCAGATCTTGAATATTTTCGTTTGGCACGTTCATCATTTACATTTCACCACATCATCAACACATTCAGCATTTTCAAAGATCTGAACAGCATGAGCATAACCGTGCGTTTCGACAACTGACATGAAATCAGGAATGTGCTGCCTGTATCTTCTTTGAACATCAATTCTTGCGAAGTTTGTTGGTGCAAGAACATCGTTCCATGACATATTTACTTTGTTAAGTCTTTCTTCAAGCAATTGAGCACAATCATATGCATTATTTGTTTCTTCAAACCCGAGCTTTCTTAAATTTTTAATTACTGTTTGCGATGCAAATTTACCGTCATAAATTTTATCATACCTCACCCCCAATGGCTTTAGTTCAGCTTGCTTTTCTTCAAGAGCAATTGGTTTGCTGATTATTTCAAATGCTTTCCTGCCAGCCTCACCGGCTTTTATCAATGCGTTATATTTTTTATTCCATGCAGTTTCAGCTTCAACAACTTTTGCGCTGTCGTCTTGATACGCCTTTGACAGGACTTCTTTTGTGCAATACAAGCCAGAAACTTCTGCATCAGTCTCTATTATTGTGGAAAATTCTTGCCTTGCTTTTCGGCACTCATACATCAAATTCTCAAGTGTTTTTCTTGATTCTGGATTAATAGTGTAGTCTGTTTCAAGATTTGCAATTGCATTAAAAGTTCTGCCTATGAGCCTTGCAGTTTTAGAGCATTCCCAAGGCACTGTATCAATCACATCGTTAAGAGCGTTTTCTGCAATTACGCTTGCACCTTTTATTTTTGAATCAACAGCAAACTTTTCAGGATTTTGTACATTCCCATTTTCATCATAAAATAATGCGCCTTTATGAGGACCGTATTTTCTCAATAATTCTGCACGCTTTCCAACTCCAAAAGCTTGGGCATTAAAAACATTAAACCATTTCAACACATGCTCTCTGTAAGTTACTGGGTGAGCTAATTTTGAGCTTAACAAATCCCCCTGCCGATCCATTTCACTCACACTAAAATCTGTGAAAGAGCCTTCTTTGTCCAAAGCGCCAGCATCATATTTCTCAAGCACATATTGCGCAAAAAATTCTGCAACAGCAGCCCCAACATACCTCCATTTAAGCCTTGAGCCAATCTGGCCAATATGCCTTGTCTCATGGAAAGAAACTTGCAAAACTTTGACAAGATTGTCAATAGCTGATTCTTTATCATCCCATTTGTCATCAAGCAATTCAATCTTTGACACTGTAGGATTTTTAGGCCAACCCATGTCAATATCAAGAATCCACGCAACACCCATATTTCCGCCAACATACAATTCATGCTCAGGATAAGCTAAAACACATCTTTTTAACTCTGCAGTGTCGCCTTCATGAAAAGTTCGTCTGTCAACTTCCAAAAGATTGCCTGCTTTGTCATGGCCATAAACAAGCGCTTCTGTCCAAATTCCATTTGAGTGCCGGGGATGCCATCTTTCTGCAAAAGACTTGCTTAAATTCTCATCATTTTTTACAAATCCACATGCATAAAATGCAGGCAATGATTTCCCAGACAATTGTTCCATCACAAACTTCAAGCCCTGCGAAAACTCAATATTGTTTTTAGGGGATAAAACTTTTGAGTAAACTTCTGCATCAAAAACTCTGTTTGAATCATCAAAACACCTGATCGAAATATTTTTTGGCACTCTTTTTTCAAGAGACCATGCCTGAAGCTCATCAATATTTCTGCCCCTAAAAAAATGTTCATTCATCAGATTTTCAAATTCTCGTGCAGAAAACTCAGGAATTCCAAAAGATTCAAGCTTTTGCGCAACATAAGACCAAGGATGCTCTGCGTAATACGCAGACAGCATAAATTGCTTGTCACTCAGACAGGAAGAAATCCATTCCTTGACAACACTTCGCGAAAATGATTCTTTATTTTCTTTCTTGAGCCCTGTGCCGAGAAGCTTTCTGTGCTCATCTGCAACCTCAACAAAATACGGCTGGCCCACTGGCACAGGCTCAACTGCAAAAGCCTCGCTTAATTTCTGATGATATAATTCAGATGCGCGAAGCACAAGCGCAATGCTTTCATCCTCTAATTCTCCAAGACTATAAGCTTTGGCATTATCAAAAGGAATTCCAGCAATATTTGCCAGTGTTTCATACAACCCAGTAATCACGTCATTAATTTCTGTCTTGTCTGGAAGCCTTGAACCTGAAAACAAAACCAGTTCTTCAAGTTTTTTAACAGAATTATGGACTGCACCAGCAGAATGTTCGCTTAAATCCTCAAGCACATTTGATGTTTTGTCAAGCAAATCTGCAATAATTCCCAAATGCACACCATAAACATCAAAATCCTTTGCGAGCATTGGCTGTTCAACAGTCTTGTCATAAACCTGCGTTAATACTGGCATTTGAGTAAAAAATTTTTCGCCTTCAACCTGTTTATATTCCAAAATCGTTCTTGCAGAAGCTTTAGGAAATTTTGCAAGCTGATTAATCGCAGATTCTATGAGGAAACTTGCGCCGTCACGAACTTTTTTCTTTGCATATTCCACTGAATGCGGGTTAACAAGGCCAACAGTACTTTCTTTCCCATCTAATTCCTTAATTGTTTGCCTTTCACGAATGCCATAAGAAAATTTTGCAATCCAGTCAGCAACTGTTCTGAAAGTTGCAAACACACCATTTCTTTCGTATAAGCTATAAAGAGAAGCTTTAGCATGATTAAATGCCACAATCGCTTCATTCAAAAAAGCATCAGGATTAAAATTTTTGTCAAAATCAAGCTCGTAAAACCTTCTTAAATCATGACATTCAAGCTCTTTTGAAACAATCAAGCCAAGCTCGCCAGCAGTTTTTTCAGGATGTTGCTTTGACAGCTTAATTGCCAAATTATTTTTAAAATCATGATATCCTGAAAGCTCAATCTGTTTTCCAAAAGCAGAATTTACTGCATAAACAACCTCTGCAAGCCCAACAATGATACTTGGAGAAGGATAATCATAAACAGTTGCGAGCGGCGCAACCTGCTCAATAAAATCTGCAATTTCATTTGAAGTTGGATCTCGCTTTGATTTTATGAGTTTGTCGTTTTTAATATCTTCTATGAGCCCTTTAATGCCAGTTTTATTTGTAGAGTTATTGCGTAAATTTACTTCCAAATGGCTAAATTCATCTCTTGTCTGCTCTTCTAAATGTTTTCTTAGCTCTTCTTCAAGCTGTGCTTCTTCATCTGCAAAACTTGGTTCTTGCCCCACAGGAATTTCAGTTGAGTCGCCCATTTTATTCAGGATGCATCTCATATTTGATTTATAAATCTGGCGACACAAATCTTATATATACACAATCGATACTATACAATAAAAAAGAGGATGCAAAATAAAAAATTAATTTATTTAGTAGTATTTACATTACTTTTAAGTCCGCTTGTTCTTGCATACTCACTCTCACAATTCCCAGAACCATTTGTCCACGACAACATTCCAGCACCAAACTTTGCAATCGTTGTCGGCGACAATGCAGCAGGCTCTGATGTTTTAGGCGCAATTGATGTAGCGCTATCACTCCAGGCAGCAGCCACTTTACAGCCTGCTGAAGAAGAACCAATAATTCAGCAGCAACAAGACACTGTTTCAGTCGGCAGCAGGTCAGAATTATTTGCAATCAACAAGAATTTAGGCAATGTAAGAGAAGCATTCACAGAAAGAGACTTAGATATGTTGCGCGGCGGAACAATTGTAACACAACAACGAGCCACAAGATACAGACAATATTTGCGCTTTGCAAACAACACAGGACTGCTCACGTATGACAAAAACAGCCAAGGAGTGCCAGGCGATTATTTGACATGGGGCGCAAGCGACCAATTATTTGAATGGCAATTACAATTTGACCAAGGACTAACATCAGCAATCAAAAACGGAGATTTAGAAGATTTAGAAGATGAAACAATAAATGTTCTCGGACAATCATTAGTCATAGCAGACACAGACTTCACTGAATCAACAGGCAGGCTTGTCATAAAACTTCTCGGCGGAGCAATGTCCGCAATACTCGGAGAAAACGAACAACAAACATACACGATTGACGACAAGAAATACACAATAGAAGTCATTGCACTCTCACCGCAAGCAAACAACGGAGAAGGAAGTGTCAAATTTCGAGTCAACGGAGAAATAACAGAAGAACTGCGCGACGGCAGCATTGCAGTATTGCGTGACGGAACAAGAATAGGCATTGAAAGCATTGTCCCAAGCACAAAAGACATACAAAAAAGCATTGTACAGTTTTATCTCGGAGCATACTCAATAATGCTTGAAGACAGAAAAATAACAGATGCGTCAGGCACAATAGGCGGAGCATCAGTTGACGGCATAATCATACCCACAGCAACTGTCAGAATAGACGGAAATGTGCCTGTTTCAAACACAACACTATCAATTGATTCAATAAGATACACTCTCACTGCAGAACCAGCATTCGGCGAACTATTTATTCCACAAGGAAAAAGGCTAAGAGAATACTTAAAATATCCAGAAGCACTATTAGTGCCAGACTGGGATATTTATTACAACGGCCTTGCCAACACAGGAGAAACAACAGCAAGGCTAACACCAGCAGGACAAGCAAAATATGTATTTGATTTCGTAAACCAAGAAGGAATACGTTACTCAACACCATTATTAATTGCACAACAAGACTGTTTAAGATACGGAGATGAAGACAATGATTTGTGGTACATTGAAAGCAATTCACCAACAACATACTACGGAACATCAGGAGATTTCTTTGTGCTGAGCACGTGCACTTCAAGCGACAATACTTGTGCAACACACATTCTCAAATACCGCGCAGCAGACACCAGCGGAGCAACACAAGGACAATTAAGGCTATACTTCACTGACTTAGGAAAAGGAGAATACGAAACAGCACTCACACAAAACGGCAACACATACGAAGGAACAATCTCAGCAGGAGACGGACAATTCGCAGCCAGAGCAGACAATGTCAACAATCCAAACGGCATGCCAAACATATCAATAGACCTAAATGGCGACGGCGCATTCAACAACGGAGAAGCAGTAATCGGAATCAAAGGAGACGGATTAATTGATTTAGGCAACACAAACACAAACGAAAGCAACCAAGAAGGCAGAGACGCGCGCATTTGCACAAACCCATCAATCACATTACAAACACTATCAAAAGAATTTGACACCGCAAGCACAAACGAAAACATCCCGTTCACAATACAAGCACGCACAGACAACAATATTGGCATTGCAACACCAATAACAGCAACAGCAGGTTATTTTTCAGGACTGTTATTAAAACAATCACGCACATACGAAGGACTGTCAGGCTACGGAGCACGCTTTGAGTTCAATGATCCAGGCAACAAAGCAGAAACCATAACAATACACTACCCACTAAGCCAACGAGGAGCAGACATAACAATAGGCAAACAGAAAAAAACAGAAGAACAAACAACCATGATAATAGAAAAAACAAAAAGAACACCAATGGCAAATGCAGTCAAATTATCAAGCCAAGTTTACGACATAAAAAACTACAATTCAATCATAATAGGCGGAGCATGCGCAAACCCAATAGCAGCAACACTGCAAGGAAACCCACAACCATGCTGGCAATCAATCGCCAACGGAGTTGCAATTGTAAAAGCACACCAACACACAAATGGAAATGTTGCAATACTTGTTGCAGGGCGAAACGCACAAGATACACGGCGCGCAACAACAGCACTGGCAAACGGAATGCTGAAAAATGTTAAGACAGATACTGTGCGGGTAACGCAAGGAACTGGGAAAATAAACATCGTAGCTGTTTGAACCTAAACTTTTGCGTTTTACGTAAGTTAATAGAGGCAATAAGTTTAGGAAACTTGCCTTTTTCAATATGAAACGCAAAAGTCAAGTGAAAACAAAGGTTTTTAATTCTAATAGAATTCATCAGCAGAAATGCTTGCAAGTTTTATAATAACATTCAGAGAAATGCTTGAAGTAGCATTAGTTGTCGGAATAATTCTCAGTTATCTATCAAGAACAAAACAAACCCAATACAATAATGTAGTTTATTTAGGTGTTGTTTCTGGAATTGTGGCAAGCATCATTGGAGCTATACTATTTAATAATTTATCAGAAGGCTTTGAAGGCACAGCAGAACAAATTTTTGAAGGCGTAACAATGCTTACTGGTGCTTTGCTTTTGACAACCATGATATTCTGGATGATGAAACAAAGACATGTAGCAGTACATCTTGAACAAAAAATTGCAGAAAAAATAAGTGAAGTCCGCAAGTACGGATTATTCTCACTGGTTTTTGTTGCAGTGCTAAGAGAAGGCATAGAAACAGTAATTTTTCTAAGCGCAGCAAGCTTTGTTTCACAAGAAAATAACATAATAGGCGCGCTTGCAGGAATTGTTGGAGCAATAATTTTAGGATACGCAATATTTGTCAGCGCAAGAAAAATCAACATCAGGAAATTCTTTAACATAACAAGCATACTGTTAATATTATTTGCAGCGGGGCTTACTGCCCACGGAGTGCACGAATTGCAAGAAGCAGGATTACTGCCAGCAATAACAGAAGAAGTGTGGAACACAAATCCTGCGCAAAATCATGACGGAAGTTATCCACTCTTGCACGAAAAAGGACACATTGGAAGCGTTTTGAAAGAATTGTTTGGCTACAACGGAAATCCATCATTGATTGAAGCAATAAGTTATTTTGCGTACTTGACAATCATTATTTTGCTGTGGGCAAAAATAGAGCGCTCGCATGGCGCGTAGCAAATGATTGGAAAGAAGAATTGTTGTAAAGTTGGCGTGATTATTGAAACAATTCACTAATGCGACTTTTGTATTCAGTTCTTGTTTTTTCAAGCCAAGTCTCTAAAATGAAGAGTACATCGCCGTTGGGAATTCCTGTGTTTACTGCATGAATGGTTGTTTTTGTTGCATCAGTACTCTTCCAAGTTTTTATACCAAAAGCAAATGCAGCTATTGGTTTATTTGGTTCTTCTGGGTTTTGTTCTGCCATCTTTTTCCCACCCTAAGAATTTAGGAATCCAATCAACATCAGGAGGAATTCTTTTTGCGCCCTTTTCAGTGAGCAAGAATGATTCTTTCCATGTTGTCTTAGTAATAAGCACGTGATTTGTTTTCATGAATTTAGTAGATATTTCTCTTC
>JACQMU010000071.1 GCA_016203425.1 Candidatus Woesearchaeota archaeon | reverse complement strand
CATTAAGTTAATATTATATAAAAGCTTTTCGGTACTCAACAAGCCATTGCAGGCTATAAAGGCAGGAGAAATGAAGATGACAAATGAACCAAACAACCAAGATTTGGTGGAACGACTGCAAACTTTGCAGACAGAAGTTGGGAGAATTGCACAATTACGTATGGATGGTGAACTTAGCTTTACTGCGCCATATTTACAGCAAATGTATGGTGGCCATGGCCCAAGTAGTTGCAGTCCAAGACTCGATTATGCCATAAATTCGATTCAGTTCAGTAGAGGTCCAGAAGGAAGTATACGTGCGAGTGTAGTTAGTTATCTAAATCACCTTGAAGACTTGGCGCGATTTGTTGAGCGGCCAGAAGACATTCAGTCACATCTTCCTGAACGCGTACGTAACAGAAATTGGGGAAAAGCTGCAAGAGCATTCTTTGATATTTGTTTCAGGCAAATAAACAATTACAACGACTTCTGCAGCTGTCGCGATGATGCATGGAGAGCTGCACAAGATTGGGCGTACACTGCCTGATTTTTTTATTCTTTTCTTTTTGTCTACTCACATTTATTAACCTATTTGACCATCAACACTAACTATGGCTGTTGTTGACAATCCGAAGATTTATTTCTGGGCGCATTTGTTTGGGAGCGTTAGCTTTATTGCACCCGTTACGTCGCTGTTTTACCTGCATCGCGGCCTTGTGTATTCTGATTTTTTCATAATGCTTATCGGCATTGTTGTTTCAATGTTTGTTTTTGAAGTTCCAACAGGTGCTTTTGCTGACCGCTACGGCCACAAAGCTTCTTTTATTGTTGGTGAATTAATAAAAGTTCTTACAACAATTTTGTTTATTTTTGCATTCAACCCCTATGTTTTTTACACTGCTGCTGTTTTGATAGGCCTTGCAATCACGTTTTATTCTGGTGCTGATGAAACTTTTATTTATGAATCTTTGAAAGAGACCAAACAAGAAAAAAAGATGAGTAGTGTGTGGTCAAAGACAATCTCAGGAGGACACATTGCAGCTCTAATCACCACAGTTATTGGTGCAGTTATTGCAAAAGACTTGTTAGAATGGCAGTTTGTTGTATTGCTTGTATCCGGGTTGGTTTTCCAAATGATAAAAATTATTTTCCTCACTCACCTGACGCCTCCAAACCATCTACAAAAACTACACAAAAAATCACCGTTTTATCATATCAAACAAGGACTCACTGTTTTAAAGAAAAAACCATTTTTAATCAGCATTTTGATGAGTGAAACTCTTGTTTTGATACCGCTGCACGTTTTCAACTTTTTTGACCAAGTTTTTTTTGTTAATGTTGGGCTTGCAGTGGCATTAATTGGCGTGGTCTATGCTGTGAATTCTATTCTTTCATTTTTTGTGCAACAAAATCTTGAATATTTTGAGAATAAGCTTTCTCGAAAGACTATCGTAATGGGAACAGGAGTTGCAACGTTTCTTGCATTTTTAGCTGCGAGTCTGACGAAGAATATTTTTTTAGCTCTTGCAGTATTCTTTGTCCTCAAGCTTTGCAATCAAATGAGATATCCTGTAATATCACAGATTAAGAATGAACACATCCCATCAGGAAGCAGAGCCACAACATTATCTTTATTGTCGATGATAGATTCGTTCTTTGACGTCATTGTTTTTACATCTCTCGGATTTATTTCCAACAATGGATTAAATTATGTTTTCTTAGGCAGTGCTTTAGTGGTCTTTATTGGGTTATTGTTTCCTGTGCGGTTGAAAAGCAGATGAATTTGTGAACCCGTTATTTGCCCTCATCAATGAATTCTTGTGTTGTTTTTGTCGAAAGGATTTTTTGTTTGATTACCTGACAGATATGTCACACGCTTTCTAACACCCCATTTTCTTTTATTGTTTCCAAGCAAATCATGCTTTCCGTGCGTTCTACTCCTTCCCAGACTTTGAGTCCTGTTCTGTCGTTAAAGATGAAGTCGGATAGTTCTTTGTTGCTTTTGAAACGAGTTTTGGCTATAATGTCAAAGACTCCTGCAGTAATGAAAACTTCCTCAACATTTCGTAAATTAGCAAGTCTTTGCGCTATGGTGTGCACACCTTTTTTGAACGAAACAACAATGTGGATTAAAGCACAGACATTGAGATTAAGTTTTTCCGGGTCAACAACTACTTTAATTTGCGTGATAACCTTGTCTTTCTTGAGTTTCTGAATTCTGTTGTGGATAGTTGAGCGAGGAACGCGTATGATTTTTTCTAACTGGTACATTCTTCTATCTGCATCTTTCTGAAGTTCAGTTAGTATTTGTTTGTCTGTTTCATCAATCATAATGCTCTATAAGTATGGATAATAT
>JACQMU010000078.1 GCA_016203425.1 Candidatus Woesearchaeota archaeon | reverse complement strand
TCATTTTGCTCAAAAATCTTCAAAACAAACTTTCCTTTGCTGGTTTTTAATGTATACACAGTATTAGCCAGTGCCCACCAAATATGTTTATGCGACTTGTAAACTCCGAGATTATAATTTCTAAGAATCTCCTCAAAATCACACTTATTTAATTTTGTTAATATCATAATGCCACCTTATTTTTTATCTTCATACGGTTTAATCAAACAATTCAATAACTTCTTTTGTCGACCACACCTTAATGTTTTTTTGTTCATTAAGCAGGTTATCATTTGACCAGATTGAACACCTTAATTTAAGGGCAAGCGCCACAAAATCAACATCATCCTTATCAGGGGTTATTTTTACTGCAGAGCGAAAGCAGGGCACGTATGTTTCCAGTGAAACAAATTTAACCAGCATCTTCAGCTCCTTAACAATACTGTCAAACTCACTTTCAGACAAACCTGCCTTTTTCATAATTTCATCACGATATCTTTTGAGCTCTTCAATCGCGTACTCTGGCGAGTATAAATCAAGGTCTTGGCTCACAAACAATTCCCTTGAAACTGATGCATTCCAAAAAAAAGTAAAAAGCACATTTGTATCAACAACAAACATCAATTTGTTCACACAAACGCCCTCTTTTTCAGAGCATCAAAACGGCCTTTCCGCGCACTCCGAGCAAGCTTCACCCCCCACTCAACAATATCTTTTTCTTTCCTAAACCGGGCAAGCATTTGCTCCTTCCACGACAACTCTTCAGTCTTTTCAACAATGCATTTTCTGATAAAACCAGACCAGTTTATTTCGACGAACTTTTCCATCTTTTCCTTGACTTCTTCAGGAACTGAAAGTGTTACACTAACCATTAAAACCACCTCCTGATGTTAAAAAACGTAAATACGTTATAATATATAAACCTTTTGCCTGGCGAATGAAAAAGATGTCAAGAACCACCGGTTATTGCAATGTCGCTTCACCCCTTGCACATTTGAAAGCAAAGCTTTCTAATGTGCTCAGCAATTCAAACTATATTCTACACATTTTTGTGAATTACTGACACAACACCAGTGGCATGCGACAAGCTTGTAAAGTGGTTCTGGAGCACCATCACTAATTTCCACACAATTGTTCGCCACCAGTGATACACAATAGTGGAAATTAGTGAGGTTTATAAACAGCCAGACGATTTCTGAGCGCATGAACTGCACCAGATGCGGCAAAGAAGTTGAAACAATTTTGGAACAGGAAAAACTCTGCAAGCAATGCTTTCTTGAAAACATAGAACACAGAGCAAAAAAAACACTCAAACAATTCAGCCTCACCAAAGGAAACAAAATCCTCATACTGGATGATGCAAGCAAAGAAGCAGTAGTCAGCGACTACCTCTTCAGAAAAATAACATCACCTATACCACTCAGCATTGAAACAAAAAAGAAAGACAACATTGACCTTGAAAAAGAACAAAAAAATTATGCAGCAGTTGTTGTGCCGTGGGACCTCGACGACGAAACAGCATCATTCATTGACACAATGATAAACAACAAAAACATAGAACCAACAAAAACCATCAAGCTGCTGCAAAACATTTACGACAGAGAAGCCAGAATTTATGCAGACTTAAACAACTTCACCTACACAGAACACGAAAAAACCAAAGTACACAAAGCACTCGAAACAATGGAACAAGGACATCCTGGCATACAAATATCCATGCTCAACGCGATTAAAAAATTCAAAAACAACAAAACATGAAACAATGGGGCATTATTTTAATCCCCTTACTTTTTCTTAGCGCATGCGCACAACAACAAACAATTGTTGAGATGACTGACACACCCATCAGCGTTTATTTCTGCGAACAAACAGACTGCGACAAAATACTTGCTGAACACATAAACAACTCAGAAAACACAAACTGCGCACTCTATTCACTCACCAGCAACACAGTAAAACAAGCACTCCAAAATAAAAACGCGCGCATCGTGATTGATTACAGAAACAAAAAACAAGCAACTGGACTACAATACAAAAGCATTTACCACGAAAAAGCAGCCATGCACAACAAATTCTGCATTATCGACAACAAAATCATCACTGGCTCGTACAACCCACACTCACAAACAGCCAATAACCTGATAATTATTCCTTCACCAACACTGGCACGCAATTATTTAGAAGAATTCAATGAATTATGGGGAACAACAAAACGCACAAAAACAAAAACCACACGCGTGTACCTCAACACAACACTCATCGAAAATTATTTCTGCCCAAAGGACAACTGCAGAGAAAAAGTGGCCGACACGATTTCAGCAGCAAACAAAAGCATACACTTCATAACATACAGCTTCACAGACGACAAGATAGGGCGCGTACTTCTTGAAAAATCAAGAAAAATAATTGTGAACGGCATCTTTGACAAAAGCCAGATAAACAAATTCAGCGAGTATCCAAAACTCAAAAATTTTGCTGTTGCAAAAAAAGGAATACACCACAAAGTCTTCATTGTGGATGAAACAACAGTCATCACAGGCAGCGCAAACCCAACAAGCAACGGCTACACAAAAAACGACGAAAATATCATTATAATACACGACAAAAACATTGCCAAAGAATTCTTAAAAGAATTTAATTCACTCTTTTGACAGACCATGCTTTTGCAAAATATTCCTAAACCTAGAAAAATCATCAGACTCCTTTAACTCACGAATCCTGTGCGCAGGCAACTGGCGAAAAACACGAATAGAAATCTGCGCAAGCTCCTTTAAATCATTCTTAAGCTCAGACTCAACCAACACACTCTGCTGAGGCTCAACAGCAGCATCATGCGCATCAGGAGAACCACTAACAACCCAGCCAACAACACGAGAAAAAACACTCTTCTTATCAGACTCATACTCAGACTCAACATGCACATCATCAGATACAGGCATATCAACCGGCTGTTCAACACGCACAGGAAGAGCTTCTTTGACAGACTCAACAGGAACAGTTACTGCATAAGAAGAACTTTTTGCAGAAAAAAACTGCTTCCACAACGAAGGCTGAGTTAATGACCTTCTTTGTGAAATATACCCCATAAGCTCGCGCTCAAACTCAAAACGGCCCATACAACCTACATTCAACTGCTGGTTTAAAAATCTTTTTATAATACCAATCATAACAAAACACGAATGAACAAAGAAACATCAGCAGGAGCAGTCCTTGCCCTCAACGAAAAAGAACCAAAATACTTATTATTACACCACAGCCCAGGACACTGGGACTTTCCAAAAGGACATGTCGAACACG
>JACQMU010000076.1 GCA_016203425.1 Candidatus Woesearchaeota archaeon | reverse complement strand
TTACAAAAGAACAGGTTGAGTTGATGAAAAAGCTTGGTGATTTGAAGAAAAAGAAAGGTTGGTTGTTTTAAGCGCAAAAACAAAGGTTTAAATAATTTGGCGTTTATTATAATTTTATGAAAACATTCACCGCTATAGTTCAGAAAGAAGAAGATATGTATGTGGCGAAATGTTCTGAAATAGGGACTGTGAGTCAAGGAAAGACCATAGAAGAGGCGATTGACAATCTCAAAGAAGCTACTGAGTTGTATTTGGAGGAATTTCCAAGCAATGAAGAATCTCACCCCATATTGACTACATTCGAGGTTGCTGAGGTTGCCGCTGCTTAAGAAGATTTCTGGAAAAGAATGCGTCAAAATTCTTTGCAACAAGTTTGGTTTTGTTGTCAGAAGACAAACAGGCAGCCATGTCGTTCTTAGAAAAGAAATGCCGAGCGGTGCTGTGGGAACTGTTGTCCCAAATCACAGAGAACTAAAGATAGGGACTTTAAAAGGAGTTTTAGAGCTCGCAAAAATAAGTGAAGAAGAGTTTGCACAATATCAGTAAATAGTGGGGATTTATGAAAGAAGTTCTATCATCAAAACTATGAGATTTAATAGACGATAAACACGCACTTATCGACGTAGCTTAATACGTACACTTTTCAGCAACAGCTTTATAAAGACTATACATTATTTTGTGGTGCTATGGAAACAACTCGTGCGGAAACAAAAACTCTGGAAGGAAAGTGTATTGATGGTTTTAATGTTCTTGCGCTTCAGGGAGCTGGTGGTTTTTCAGATGTTTACAAAGTTGAGGATTCTTTAGGACAGATTTTTGCAATGAAGATTGTTCGCGACAAAAAGCACGCACCGTTGTTGAATGAGGAAGCAAAAATCCTGGCTGGATTGAGCCACGCCCAAATTCCGCGCGCAGTTAGATTTGGCGAGCATGAAGGCCAGCCTTTTTTTGTTATGGACTATGTTCCTAAGACATTGCAGGGATTTATTGATTCTGGAATTCCCACGCATAATTGGGATGTGTTTGATAAAAACCCAAAAGGTGTGTATCCGCATCCTGCAAGTGTCTGTCTTAATATCGCAAAAGGCATTTTAGATATTTTGAAGTATACGCATGAAAAAGGAATAGTTCATAAAGATTTGAAGCCCAAAAATGTTGGTTTTGATAAAAATGGCAAAGTTGTGATTTATGATTTTAACATTGCAAAAAATATTACGCAAACTGCAAAAGAAGCGCCTGACTTGTGTTCTGTGATAGATAGTGATGTTGTTAATGTTGGCGGAATTCAAAAGAGTGTTTTGGGCGGGACAGAAGGTTATAGTTCTCCTGAGCAGAGAAAAATGAAGGTTGATGGCAAAATTCATCCTGTTGACCAAAGAAGTGATATTTACACTGTTGGCGTCATGCTGTATGAATTGCTTGTCGGCAATCTGCCTCATGGGAATTATGAAAAGCCTTCTGTAAAAAAACCAATGCCGCAATGGATTGATGTAGTTGTTGATAAGGCTATGTCGCAAAATCCTGACAAAAGATACAAGTCTGCGCAAGAAATGCTTGATGATATTAATGCAGGCCTTGAAGGAAAGTTAGACGGTAAAAATAAAGTTGCGGTGTATGTGCAAGAAACAATGTGGCCGACTGTAATAGATGCAGCAAAAACTGTTGGTGGTGCATTGTGGAAAGTAGTTAAATTTCCTTTTTGGGTTTATACTTTCGGCCCCAGTAAATATTTTTATGAATTAGAGCAAAATACTGGAAATGATTGTTCTGTTCCAGGCGTAGGTTTTGGTGTTTTAACAGCAGTTTTATGGGGTTTAAGCGCATATTACGGATTAAGTCAATATTCGTCTCTTAGTGACAAAAAATTTGTTGAAGACTTTAAGAAAAATCCTAAAGGAACTATTGTTTGTGAAAATGATGGTAAAATTTGTTATTTTAGTGCAAAAGATGCTTTGAAGCCGGATATTAAGTATAACGAAACCTCAGCGCCAAAAGTACATATTAAGAACTTGCAATTTAAAGACGACACTCTTTACTTTATTGCTTCAGAAGCAGGAAGTGGTCACGCATTGTATTCATTAAATGTTTCAGATGGTAAAGAGAAAAAGATTTTTGATTTGGGCAAAACATTAGATTATTTGGTTGAAAAAACACACACTGCAGTGCCTCATACACATGGTGATGCCACAACTGCAACAACAGACACTGCAGAATTACGCGTAAATGCATTAAAGGGGTATGATTTGCATAATATTGACGCGAAAATTTATGATTTCAGTTTTTCTAAAGACGCTGATAAAAGAATAAATTTGCAAATCGGCAGTAACTGGTATTCTGTCAACAAAGATGGTGAAGATTTCAGAAAGGAAAATATTGCAGTTACAACTTCAACAAAGAAGGATTTGCTTGTTTGTCCTGACAGTGCGCATTATCTCGGTAATAATGGTGGCGGGTTTGTTAAGCTTGAATGGAACAGTCATTCGTTGGGAAGTTATGTGACTCCAGTTAGAGGCCGCCCTAAAATGTGGCTTGATTATGAAGTTTCCGAGAACAAATAATTTATATACTCTTATTTCTTTTCTGTTTTAATGCAAAACAGGGCACTAATTTTTTTCGTTGTATTGTTGTTGTTTGTTTCGTTTGTTTTTGCTGCTAAGGAGCGTTTGGAGGGTGCGTCTGCTGCGTTTCATCAGCCGAATATTGGTGATGTTCTTGAGCGCCCGTTTCAAAGTGCAGGCAATGGTTTCACATTAAGAAATTCTTTGTTGGGTGTGTTTCCAACGCGGAATGATGCGCGTGTCCGTAATATTGATGCGTCAAAGGTTGGTTTTGTTCGTCAGCTTTTGGAGGATACTGTTCAGAAAAAGTTTTACACTCCGCCTGATTTCAAGACTTTGAGCTGTGCTGGCGGCAGGATTTTTGACATGGATCGTTCTATGATGCAGCCTTTGGCTGAGCTTGCTTGTTTGGAGGATGTGCAGGTGCCTTTGTTGAGAACAACTGGTTTGCGCAGCACAAATTTTGTTACAGGCAAAACTTTTTGGCAATGGCTGCCAAGCAGTATGACTGGCATGGCTTCTTTGTTGGTTACTGGCCGTGTTGCTGCTCGTGCTGATGCAGGTGGCGAGTGCAATGAATTGCTGCAGCCTGTTGCTCACAAGACATTTGATGGTGTTCTTGCGTCGTTGCGTGATTTGGTTGCGTCTGAGCTGGATATTTCTACTTGCAGTGGCTTGCCTCGCGCGCGCCTTTCTTTTGCTCGCGGCAATACGCATACGCGGGCGCATCGTTTTGCTTCAGCGATTAATTTTTATGAAGAGGCCTGGCGCACTGCTGTTTCGTGTGCTTGCCAGCCTGTTTGATTAAACAAGTGATTCAACGTATCTTCTGAGGTAGGATGCTTCTTCGCCATTTATTCTTCCAGCATTGAGAAGAAAATCAATAATTTCTAATTCGTGTGGTATGGATATTATTTTTGTTTGTGTCACAATGCTCACCTCCGCGTTTTTCTGTTCTGAATGAAGAAAGCGTGTTATTAATGTGTTATGAAGTCTGAATCTGAACAGGGTATGCATAAGCTTTATAAATTGAAAATTGTGTCATGCTTTAATGGTTAATGTTGTTGTTCGTGGTCCTTTGTGGTTTTTTGGCATTGATGCTGTTTTTGAGTTGTTTTCTTTTATTGTTTTGGCACTTATTTTCTGGCTGAGCCTTAATGCGTTTAAGATGACGAAAGATTTTAAGTACAAATATTTTGGCGTTGGTTTTGGCGCGCTTGCTATTGCTTTTTTGAGCAAGGCAACGACTGATTTGTGGCTGGCGTTGTCATTTTCTTTGAAGCGTGGCACACCTCCACCATCTGAAGCACTAGAGCTTGTCGGTGAGGCTTTTCTTGCAGGCTATCTGGTTTTTATTTTTATGTCGCTAAGCGCATGCCTTGTCTTAATCTGGCTTACATCAAGAGTGCGCGAAAAACGCATCATGTTTTTGACAGCATTGCTTGTGCTGGTGCCGTTTTATTTGTCCTCCAGCTACTCGCGTTCGTTTTACATTTTGTCATTCTTAATGTATGGCGCTATTGCAGTATTTTATGTTCAGAACTATTTGAGTAAGAAATCGTTTTCGTCATTTGGTGTCGCTGCGGCATTTAGCGCTATCGCATTGGCGCAGGGCTTGTTTTTGTTTGACTTGTGGATGCATAAATTGTACATTGTTGCTCATCTTTCGCAATTAGCTGGATTTATTATCTTGTTAACAACATTATTGAAGGTATTGTTTTATGACAGAGCGAAGAAACAAGATTGACATCATTTATGACATTTTGCGTGTCACTAATGACAAAGGTGGAAAAATCCTTCCAACCCACTTGTTGTACAAGTCAAATCTTTCTCATCAGCGAATGAAGGGGTATGTTGAAGAGTTGAAACAAAAGAGATTAATAGATGAAGTGAAAGAGGACACTAAAACATTTTTTGTGATTACTGATGATGGTAGGAAGTTTTTGCAGCAGTATCACCAGCTGAAGGAATTCACTGAGGCGTTTGGGTTGTAAAATGGAGCGTGAAGTTCGTCGTAAGATAGTGCATATGCTGTTGGGCGTTGTTTTTGTTTTGTTAGTGTATTTTGGTGTGTTTGAGGGCATTCATTTTGTGCTGTTGTTTTTTATTGGCATAATTATATCTTGGTTGTGCAGGCATTTTTACGTTCCTGTTTTTTCTCCAATGCTTGAAATTTTTGAGCGTCCTGAAGAAATTCGCACGTTTCCTGGCAAAGGCGCAATTACTTTTGTTGCAGGCTGTGGTCTTGCAGTGTTGTTGTTCAGCAAGCTTGCTGCATTAACAGGGATCATGGTGCTTTCGCTTGCTGATGCTGCATCTTTGATTGTTGGAAAATTTTTTGGCAGGCTTGTTCATCCGTTGAATCCTAACAAGCATCTTGAGGGCTTGATTGCAGGGTTTGTTTTTGGTGTGCCTGCAGCAATGGTTTTTTTGCCCACAATCCGTGCATTTATTGTTGCAGCGTTTGCAGCGCTTGTTGAGACAATGAACATTCGTTTTGGCTCGTTAAGAATCGACGATAATCTTTCTGTTCCGTTAGCAACAGGGTTGATTACGACGCTGTTGTTGTTGGTGCATTGAATGTTCAGTGATGTTTTATTCTTTGTCGTGAGGCATTTCTTCGTTCAGCAACGTGTATCCTGAGTTCTTTTGCCTCCTGAGAAGTTAATGTGCCAACTAAGCTTAACAGTGATTCTTTTTTGAAATGTTTTTTAATCGCATCACTAAAACTGTCTTCTGTATCTTTCCGTGATGCAAGCAATCCATATGCTTCTTCAGTAATCGTGATAGTCTTTGTTGCCATACATAATCTGTATAGGTATGTGTACGATTTAAATGTTACTTTCCAAGTCTTCTGTCTCGTTCAGTGTACGCTTTGATTGCGGTTTCTAAATCATCTTTTTCTATGTCCGGCCATAATTTTTTCATGTCATAGAATTCTGCATCAGCAGCTTGCCAAGAAAGAAATTCGGAGAGTCTTTTTTCATTACCAAGTCTAATGACAAGGTCCACATCATTTTTTAGATAAAGCTGTTGTGCAAATAGTGTTTCATTAATTTCTTTTGGGTCTGATATTTTTCCCTCGAGTGCTGATGCAACAAGTTTTCTAGCGGCATCAACAATTTCAGCGCGCCCACCGTAAGCAACAGCAAAATTTACAGTATATGATAAATTGTTTTCAGTCTTTTTTATGACATCTTGCATTGATTGTTGAATATCTGCAGGGAGTAGGTATAGCCTGCCGATAAAACGTATTTTGTAGTCAATTTTGTCTTTTGTGAGTAAGCGTTGGCATTCATTTCTGAAAATGCGGAAAAGTTGAGTGACTTCCTCTTCGCTTCTGCCAAAATTTTTTATTGCGAACGCATAAAGCGTTAATTCTTTGACTCCTAATTCTCTGCACCAAGTTGCAACTTTTTCTACTTTTTTCGCGCCAGCATCATGCCCCTGCCAGACAGTTTTTAATTTGTGTTCTTTTGCCCATCTTCTGTTGCCGTCCATGATGATGCCGATGTGTCGTGGAACTTCCATGGCAAGAATTGTTTATCAGTTGCTTAAATACTTTCGCCCTCGCGCTCGCACGGCTGCGCCGTGCTCGCGGTTCCTATATAGTGGAAGACATAAGTAATTATACGTTTAGTATGTCTTCCACTATTACCTAAAGACATCTCTTTGTCTATTTACTCATGTCTTTAGGTATAGTTTTTTAAACAAAGAATTGTTCATGCTTCTTCTATGCTTGCTGAACGTTATGATCCAAAAACAATTGAGCCTGAAATTTTGTCTTTTTGGGAAAAGAACAAAATTTATCAAAAGGCCAAAGATAAGAACAAAGGTAAAAAGTCTTTTTACTTTTTAGACGGTCCTCCTTATACTTCTGGCAGTGTTCATATTGGCACTGCGTGGAACAAATCTCTCAAAGACATGATGCTGCGTTACAAGCGCATGCGTGGTTTTGATGTGTGGGATCGTGCTGGTTATGACATGCATGGCCTGCCAAGTGAACATAAAGTGCAGGACAAATTTAATGTGCATTTGAAAGATGAAATTATTAAATTTGGTGTTGCCAAATTCGTTAAAGAATGTGAGAATCTTTGTATTGCAAATATGCATTCTATGTCTAATGATTTTGTGAGAATGGGTGTGTGGATGGATTTTGATAATGCTTACCAGTCAATAAAAAAAGAGTTTATTGAGGGTGAGTGGTGGCTTATCAAGCAGGCTCACGATAATGGCCGTTTGTATGAAAGCTTTAGAACAATGACTTGGTGCCCGCATTGTGAAACCTCTGTTGCAAAGCACGAGCTTGAGTACGAAACAGTGAAGGACAATTCTATTTTTGTCAAGTTTAAAGTTAGGAATGCTCAAAACGAATTTCTTATTGTGTGGACGACAACTCCGTGGACTGTTCCTTTTAATCTTGCGGTTATGGTGAATCCTGATATTAATTATGTTAAAGCAAAAGTTGATGATGAAGTTTGGATTGTTGCAAAGCCGTTGTCAATTGCAGTGATTGGTGCTGTTGCTGGAAAACAGTTTAAGGTTATTGAAGAACTTAAGGGTTCTGCGCTTGATGGTTTGGAGTACGAACATCCTTTTTGTGATGCTATCAAGGCATTCAGCGATTTAAAAAAGCAGTCTGTTCGTGTTCACACAGTTATTTTGTCGTCTGAATATGTTGACACAACTGCTGGCACTGGGTTGGTTCATTGTGCTCCTGGTTGTGGTCCTGAGGATTATGAGGTTGGGCATAAGTATGGCATTCCTGCGTTTAATACTGTTGATGAGCGTGGTGTGTTTCAGAAAGACACAGGTGAGTTTGCTGGTTTTGTTGCAAAGAAGGATGATGCAAGGTTTGTTGATGCTTTAAGAAAAAGAAATGCTATTATTGAAACAACTGAGGTTGAGCATGAGTATGCTCATTGCTGGCGTTGTCATAAGCCAGTTATCTTTCGCACGACAAAGCAGTGGTTTTTCAAGGTTGAGGATTTGAAAGAAAAAATGTTGTCTGCTAACAAGGAAATCAACTGGGTTCCTGATGCTGCGTTTAATGCTTTTGATTCGTGGCTGAAAAATCTCAGGGATAATTCAATCAGTAAGCAAAACTTTTGGGGGACTCCGTTGCCTGTGTGGCGTTGTAATTCTTGTAATGGGTATGAAGTTATTTCTACTGTTGCTGAGCTTGAGCAGCGTTCTCGAACAAAGGTTGGCGAGCTTCACAAGCCGTGGATTGATGATGTGGAAATTCCGTGTGCTTGTGGTCAGAAGAAGAAGCGTGTGCCTGACATTCTTGATGTGTGGGTTGATGCTGGCACGACTTCTTGGAATTGTCTTGATTTTCCTCAGCGGAAGGATTTGTTTGAAAAGCTTTATCCTGCTGAGTTTATTCTTGAGGGCAAGGACCAAATTCGCGGCTGGTTTAATTTGTTGATGGTGTCCTCAATGATTGCTCTTGGCCGTCCTTCTTTCAAATCTGTGTACATGCATGGTTTTATTCAGGATGCGCTTGGCAGAAAAATGTCAAAATCTCTTGGCAACTATATTTTGCCTGAGGAAGTGATTGGTGTTCATGGTGCTGACACGTTAAGGTATTACTTGATTGGCGCTACAAGCCCAGGCCTTGACCTTAATTATAATCATGAGGATGCCAAGCTGAAAAGCAAGAATCTTGGTGTGTTGTGGAACATTCATAATTTTGTTCTTGATTTAGCGAGAACAAATAATGTTAATCCTGCGAAGCTTGATGTTAAGATTGTTGAAAAGCATTTTTCTGTTGAGGAGAAATATATTTTGTCGCGCTTGCACTCTGCTATACTGCACGTCACGCAGTGTTTTGATGAGCATCGTTTGAATGAGGTTCCTTTGCTTGTTGAAGAATTGTTTTTGGACTTGAGCCGCACGTACATTCAGCTTGTGCGCGAGAAATCATCCATTGGTTCTGTTGAGGATAAGCAGGCTGTTTTGTTGGTGTTGTACACTGTTTTTTTGGAAACTCTGAAATTGTTTGCGCCGGTTGCTCCGTTTATTGCTGAAAAAATGTTTCAAAATCTTAAGTCTGCATTTGGCCTCAAGGAAGAGAGCATTCATTTGTTTGGCTGGCCTGTTGCTGACAAAAAATTTATGAATCCTTCGTTGGAGCAGAACATGGTTGTTGCCCAGCGTGTTGTGCAGGCTGTGCTTGCTGCGCGTGAGAAAGCTCAGTTGGGCGTGCGTTGGCCTGTGAAGAATATTGAAGTGGTGACGAGTAATGCTGACGTAGAATCTTCTGTTGAATCAATGGAAGAGCTTATTAAAGTGCAGGCTAATGTGAAGGAAGTTCATTTGCATCAAAAGCTTCCGCGGGTTAAGGAAACAGTTAGTATTGATCATGGTAAGATTGGTGTTTTGTTTGGCAGTGCTTCTCCGAAGATTCTTGCAAAGCTTTCGATGACGCCTGCCAACAAGCTGATTGATGAGTTAACAAATGATGGCAAGGTTGTTGTGCTTTTTGACAGCCAGCGGATTGAGCTTTCGCGTGATGTTTTTATTGTTAACCGTTTGGTTCCTCCTGAATTTGTTGAGGTTGAGTTTAAGGATGGGTTTGTGTATTTGAATAAGGTGATGGATGCTGCATTGGAAGCAGAGGGTTTCAGCCGTGAGCTTATGCGCAGAATTCAGTCTTTAAGAAAGAATGCAGGGTTGGAAAAGCAGCAGCGCATTGGTTTGTTTGTTAAGCTTAGTGCTGGCATGCGTTCCCGTCTTGCTGAGTGGAAGGACAAGATTGCTGAAAAGGTCGGCGCGTCGTCTATTGCGTTTGAAACAGTTGAGCCTCAAAATCAATATTCACAAAAGAGTGTTGAAAAGATTAAGGCTGAGGAGTTTGTTGTGTGGTTTGATGTTTTGTAGGTTATTTTATGGGTGAGTTTGTTGGCGCAGGACAAGAACAGAAAATTTCTTTTCCAGTTTATTTTTATCTTTTAGCTGTGATTTTAGGTTGTATTATTTCATTTATTTTGTTGGAATCATTTCTTCGTATTTTCATGCCACAAATGTTGCACGACGAATGTTATGGTGCCGGTTTGACTGTTTTTGATGAAAAACTTGGAACAGTGCTTAAGCCAGCTGCCAGTATTTGTGGTTATGGTTATGACACGCACAAGAGAATTAAATACACGACAAATAATGCTGGATTCAGAATGTTATCAGATGTTTCTGTGAACAAAACCAAAGGCACAAAACGAATTATGCTTTTTGGTGATTCTTTTACATTTGGCGTGGGTTTGGATGACCGGGAAATTTTTTCTTACTTGCTAAGCGAGTTTTTACCAGATACTTATGAAGTTATTAATGGGGGTGTTAGCGGCACTGGTACTGGCCAGCAATTTGCGTTGTTAAAAGAATCAAGGCTTAAATACGAACCTGATGTTGTTATTGTATTCTTTTATCCTAATGATTTGAATGATAATGTTGGTAATTATCCAAAATTTGTTCCATTTGGAGAGGATAAAGTTTTTCCTTTCCCAATACCGCCACCTGCACAGCCTCAGAAAAGTGTTGTGAACAAGAAATTTCTTGCAAGATACTCTCACTCTGCTGAATTTTTTTATAATAAGTATGATTATTTTCGCTTGTCAGATGTTTCTTTTAAGAATAAATTTATTGATGGTGTGTATACATTCTTGCGTCGTTTAAAGAATGCCCCACCTATGCTTGATTCGACTTTGTTAAGCATGTCTTCTGAGTATGACAAAAGTATGCAAACACAGTTTATGCTTCAGTTTGCGTTATTCAGCGAACTTCAAAAATTGTCTAAGGAATACAATTTTCATCTTACTGTTTTCAACATTCCCAGTTACATGCAATTTGAAATTGATGAAACTAAAGAATCGCTTAAAAGTTATTTTCCGGCAAAATCCGAGCTTGTGCTGGTAAAAGACAAACAGAACATTCTTTTTGCGAATTTTTTTAAACAAAAGAATATATCCTTTGTAGATTTATTTTATGACGGAGATTTCTCTGCAAATTACAAAAAAATGTATTTCAAGGAAGACGGCCATCTGAGTCCTTTTGGGGCAAAGGTTGTTGCAAAAGTAGTTTATGACAAATTAATTTCTGATGGGGTTATTAATGTAACAACTCTGGCTTTAGCACCTCAATAACTTTTCTGTCGGTTTCAGTCATTTTAAGCTGCTTGTGAACCTGTCATTTAGGATTGCAGAGTCTGAATAATCCGGATAGTTCTTGGTTTTTTTTTGGGAGGTTGTTTAGAACTCATAACCCAAATAATTCTTAGTTCATGTGGCACTTTCATTTTCTTCAGCATATTATGAATTTCATTTGCGAAGTTTGGCGGCACTATAAATACGCCTTTTGCTATTTTTTGGCCGTGATACTCTGCCAATATTCCTTTTTTTGCATAAATCTTTCTGCCGACTTTTTGTGAATACCCGTACAATTTTCTCCAGAGTCTTAGATTTTCGCTTGTTTTCTTTCTTGAGTGGATTGTAAAAAGTATTGATTTTTCTTTTTCTTCGTCTGTATGATAT
>JACQMU010000073.1 GCA_016203425.1 Candidatus Woesearchaeota archaeon | reverse complement strand
TTCCAGAAGTATGGAGCTATGAACTATTTGAAATTTATTTGCCAACAGTAAGACAAACAAAAGTTCTGGACTATTCGACAGATTACGAATCATTTGACGGCAGAAAAAATTACGCAGCAGACACCACAGGAGGATACTACACAGTAAGGCTGGCAATCCTTGAGAAACTAAAACAAATGAAACGACAAGCAAGCGCAGCTGTTATCAGAGTAATAACTGAAGAGTACACTTTACCACTTGGCGTGTGGGTGACGCGCGAAGCCACAAGAAAAACACTCGCCAAAAACAGAATAACATTTGCCGACGACAAACTAATGCTCAATTACGCACAAACACTTTTGAAAAATAAGTTTGGACTGGACATCACAAGAATACTAAAAGAAAGCAAGCTGTTAAACACTGTAAAGAAACAGAAGAAACTTAACACATTCTTAACGGAATAACGATGAGCTGAATAATCTTATAGCAAATCGCATAAATTACAAAATAAAAATAGTGCGATTTGCTATACTATCAAATCTCACAAAGTTTCATATATTATGAGATTTGATATTAAGCCGCTGTTGTAGCCAGTGCGACGGATTTCTCACTACGTTCAAAATCCTACTCGGCATCCCGAAGGGACAACCCCTGCCTCGCCGCACGGCAACAGCGGCTATTAACTTTTGATGTCCGATAATATAAAGTCTTAAAAACAACCTCTTTATTCTCAATAACAATGACACTAAAACAGAACCTGCAGCAACTAAGGGATGCATTAAAAATACTGCAACAAGCACAAAATAAAACAAACAAAACAGTATTAACAGACTTCAAAAGCCAGCAAACAAATGCGCTCAAAACAACAATCGAAAACTCACTCGCGGCAATTGAAAAAGAATTACAAAACACAGGAATCACAACAGAACACATAAGCGCGTTCAGAAAAGCAACAACAATTGACGAGAAACTTGCAGCAGTTGACGCGCTGTCAGAACTTGTTGCGACACTGCCAGATGACAATGAACATTTTACCATACCATCAATAAGCTTTCCAGCAGAAATACGCGATGAAATGAATGCTGACATTCGCGAACTAAAAAAATGCTTTGCAAACGAATGCTACAGAAGCACAGCAATCCTCTGCGGGCGGCTCTTAGAAACTGCATTACACCGGCGATATTTCGAAGTTGCCGGCAATGATTTGTTAGAGAAAAGCCCAGGCATGGGATTGGGCAACTTAATTGCGCGGATTGAAGAAAAAGGCATAAAACTCGATCCAGGATTAACAAACCAAATACACCTGATTAATCAAGTCAGAATTTATTCAGTCCACAAAAAACAAGAATCGTTCAACCCCACTAAAATGCAGGCACAAGCAATAATTTTGTATACGATAGATGTATTAAAAAGATTGGCTGAGAGAGGATGAAAATGTATTTGTTCTTCTTTAATAAGACTTCGGAGTGGAAACCGAGAAAAATGCAAAAGTCTCGGAATGTGAACCGAAACATTTAAATTGTTTTTTGAACAGTTCAAACTCATGAAGGAATAGTTGAGTTTCGCATTGTGAAAAATGATTATTCAACACTCTTAAGTTTTTTATAACATTACTTAATCCCCCTTTTTCACTTACAAAATAGTTAAATTTATAATACACACAAAATTGTTTAAGAAATATGTTTACGGAGGTGTAGAAATATGGGCTTATTCAGTACAAATGACGACACAAGTTATAAAAATAACATCACAAGAATGATTTCTTGGAGTAAAGATATAGAAACATTATTGTTCAAAACAAATCCCCCCAACATTAATGATGCAAAAGTTTTAGCAAAATTATTAAAAGATGAAATAACACGAACAAGCAAACTTGTCAACGCAGAAGTAAAAAGTGCAGAGACCGATGCAAAGAAAATTGGCGTAGTGTATAGTTCAGGTCAATCTATTTCCATCAGAAGAAATTATTGGCAGAATTATAATAGTTTTCTGTCTATTATCATGGTAAAAATGACAGAATTTATGAAATCATTAAATGATCCTAATCCCCAAATAGTAACAGACTTAAAAGAGAAATGGAAGACTATAAGAAAAATTCGTGTTCCCGCACCAAATAGTTTAGAGGAAATGGTCCTATTGGAAAACCTATTAGGAACAAAATTATAAAATAAAAACAACTTAAAAAAGAAGAAACAAAGTGTTGACTTACTTCAACTGCTTCTTAAACAATTCCAGCTCATTCAAAAATCTTTGCAATGATTTGGCAATGTATTCAACCTGTGTGTTCAGAATTTCAGATGTTTTCTTCAGCACATCGCCGTCAAATGTGTCTTTCGACGACAAATCAAACTGTTTTATGTCTGTTTTTTCACCTTTGTTCACTAGCTTTCGCGCTTTCTTCCACGCTTCAAACAATTCCTGAGCACGAGCAGGAATTTGGTTATCAGGGACTCTCAGAATCTTGCTGATTTCTTCAATGTGGTTTCTTTCCAAATTTTCTATACCATCTGCGGCTTTTCCAGCACAGAAATAAATTCTGACGACGCCATCCTTAACTTTTGTCGTGTTCAACAAAATAATCTTTTCAGTTTCTGACGTGTTGTTTAAATGTGTACCACCACACGCCTGCACATCAATATCAGGAATTTCCATGATGCGAATCAGCTTTCCAGGCACAGCACCACCCTGATAAATGCGCATGCCGTACTTTTTCTCAGCATCAGTGCGCGGCAAAAAAGTTTTGTTTGTTTTAATAGACTTTTTAACAATATCATTCGCAACTTTTTCAATCTGTTTCAATTCATCGCCAGAAACAGGCTGATAATGCGTAAGGTCAATGTATGCTTTATCAACATCCTTTTTCGCACCAGCCTGATTAATGTGGCGGCCAAGCACTTGGCGTGCAGCAGCATTAACAATATGCGTTGCAGTATGATGCTGGGCAAGCTGCTTCCTGCGCTCAAAATCAATCTCACCTTTTATGATGTTGCCTTCCTTAAATTTCGGTGGTTCTTCGAGCTTATGAATAATAATCTTGCCCTGTTTGAATACGTCAATAACTTTTTCCCTGCTCAACATGCCAATATCATGCATTTGACCGCCAGAAACAGGATAAAACGCGGTTTTGTCGAGAATAACATGATTGCCGACGATTTTCAGCACTTTAGCTTCAAAAGACGCGAGCTTCCAATCATCAAAATACAATGCTTCAGTTGCAGGAACATCACCAACACCAATTTTTTCCTCACGCTCAGTTGCGTGCTCCTGCGGCTTTTGTTCATGCCGCGCAGCAATGAGGGCGTAGAAATTATCAGGAATCTTGATAACCTTGTCCTGCTTTTTTGCTTCTTCAGCAATCAATGCTGGACTCACACCCTGGCTGTCATACAATTCAATTAATTTATCAGTTGTCACATCATTTGACAATACTCTGCCCAAAATCTCGCTAACTTTCTGCTTCGTCGACAAATACTTTATCTTTTCAACTTCAAGAATTTTTCTCACACTTTCAATGTTCTCTTTCAGTTCAGGAAACAACGGCTTGAGATACTCAGCGTGCCACTCACAAACATCACACAAATCAATGTTCCAGCCATATTTCTCAATAAATTCAAACGCACGACGAGCAATAACCCTTAAATTATACATGCCCCCAACATTACTTGGCAAAGCACCATCATTAATAGTGAACAACAAACTCCGCGCGTGGTCTGCAATTGCGTATTGGGCTGCAAGCGGAAGAATAGCGCCCTTCAGCTCTTTCGAAGAAACTTTCAGGCTCTTGGCAATATTTTCCCACGCTTTTTCAACATCAGAAACCTCATCAACATTCAACATGTTAGCTTTCGGAAGAAAACCTGCCATCAGTTTTGCGTCAATTTTAACCCCAGTTATCGACTGCAATTTTTTTGCAACTGTCGGAAACGTTGTTTCATAACTCGTGCTTTTGCCCTGCGTAAACCAAGGCACGCGCTCATGCCCCATACCCATGTCAAGCACTTTAATCTTCAATTCCTGAATGCCTGCCTCTGTTTGTTCATACTGCATGTACACCTGATTACCGAGCTCAAGACCTCTGCTGAAGAATTCCATCGACGGACCGCAATTACCACCACCAGCCCAAGCATCCTCGTGAAAAGTAATTTCTTCATCCTTCAAACCAATGCCTTTCGACAACCATTTGTGAATGTGGCTGAGATATTTGTTGATATCATATTCTTTAGGCTGCACAAACGCGTGCTGACCAATCATGACAAAACCAGTATAATGAGAACCAGTAATGCCAACATTATCAATATCGCCGAATCTGACACAGAACTGTGGTATGACAAGTGGATTTGCTGGCGGAGCCACTTCACCAGTCACGACAAACGGCTGGAATGCAGCAATACTTGCAATAGTAAAGTCTGTTGTGGGATTCCATCTTGCGACCACAGGATAACGCTTAACAGGAGTATAGCCAAGCTCTTCAAACATTTTGGAAAACTTTTGCCACGTTTCAACGTAGTCAAGCTTGTTCTTTGCAGGGCTGTTATTAATAAAACGAAAACCACCAGAACACGCAGCATCACCACACACTTTTTGATTCGGGTTAACACTCCAGAAGAAAGTGCCACACGAGCATTGCTGACGGTAAAAACCCAAATCCTTCAATGTTTTGACAGGATAATGCTGTTCAGGGTCAGCCTTACACTTTTGTTTGAACTGCACCTTTAATTCCTTATCAGTGAGCATACAAGCACAGAATTATTGAGGATTCTTAAACTTTTGTGCGTATTCTCTTGCAACAAAGCGCAACTCCTGAACAGTCAAATGCCGCGGAATAATCATTATGCCTTTAGCAATACGAATAGGTGGCAGATATTCATGTGCAATTTCTGTCAGCACACCATCATCAAACTTTTCTTTTTTAACACTTTTGGGCAATTCATCAAACAACAAATCAGCAAGTTCATGCTCGCTATTTTTTGATGTAGCAGTTCCCTTCCAAAGATCTGCAAGCACGTACTGCGTGCTTTCATCATCAATAGAAGGCTTAAAAACTTCCTCAGCATAAATTGCGTATTGTTGAGACACCATAAAAAATCACCAAAAATAAAAAATAAAAAAACGAATTATTCTTCGTCTTCTGGATTGTGCATCAAGCGGCTGAAGAACACAACAATGCCGATAACAATGAAGACTGCAAAGAGCACAACGAGGAAAATCTCAAGTGCACTGCGAATCTTGCTTAATGAGTTATCACCAGTGTCGGTTTCAGAAACTGAAGGCTGTGCAGGAGGTGTTTGCTGAATAACTTCAACAATAACCTTCTGAGGCTCATCCTGCCTGTCGCATGCATCGTTCTTCAACACAGTCACTGTCTGGCTTCTGTCAGTCACTAAGCGCTTGCCATTATCATAAGTGACTTCAGTCGTCACTCCATAATCGCCAGGCTCAACGCATTTTGCCAGTTTTAAGTAAAGATTTCCAGTTTCTTCAGACTTGTCAGAACGAATGCTGTCAATATATCTTGTTCCAGAAACGCCCAATTCAGGCAGTGAAACACGAACCTTGACATCCTCTTCAGTTCTATCACCCAAGTTTTTCACGCGAACATTTGCAAGCAACGGGTCACCTGAAACAACCTCATTGCCATGGCCAGCTGAGAAAAGATTAACATCATCAACCCTCAACAAATGCCTTTGTGCATCAAATCGCAATTCATAATTCTGAATAATTGCGTCATGATTGCGGTCTGCAATGACAACCCTTAATTTGTAATTGTCAGCAGCAGCATCAGAAGGCAAGACTAATGTCAAACGCTTTGTATACGTTGTATTTGTTGCCATGTCAAACACAGGCGTTGCGTCAAGCACGCGCTCAACATCATTATATTCATAACCAGAAACAAATGCCTCAACCTCAACATTAGACAATGCCTCTGTTGCAGTGAGAACAACGTTAATCTCAAACGGCTGATCACGCTCAATACTCAATCGATTTGTTGAGCTCAGCGTGACAAGCTGATCATCAACTTCAACGCTGTTAACAGTCACTGGCAAAGGTGCAGCGCTTACGACGCCAACCATTGCAAGCAACAACAGCAAGTTCATCATTATTTTTGATATGTTGCTCATTTTGTTGGTACCCCCAAAGAGTTATTTGTAGGCTGCAAAATATAGTTTATATTTAAACCTTGTGGTTTGTTAGCATTGGTAAGGGGTGAAAATTAATCATCATACCCAACTGCACTTAATTTATCATGAACAGCCCGAGCAATAACTTCATTTCCTTTTTTGTTAGTGTGAACATTGCGCTTAAAATACATTTCTGCAGTGTTGTTTGAGAAATCTTCAACATAGAATAAATCAACATAAGAGATATTCTGAGCATCAAAGAAAGTTCTGAAAAGCTTATTCTGCTTGTCAGGAATAAATTTGCCACCAACTTCTTTATAAAAATCAGCCAGCCCAGGAGCAAACATCTTTTCTGTTTCTTCAACATTAAACTGATATCTGCTGGGAATGTTAACAACAACAAACTTAAAATTATGTTTTTTTGATTCCTGCTCAAATGCCTTAAACAAAGCAAATATCTTTTGGATACTAACTTCCATCACCACATTATAATTTTCCGACATGGAATGGATAGTAAAGTCAAAACCAGCATACAACGCTACAGTTCTCTTTTTGGTTTCGAGATATGTCATCGCGCCTTCTTTTTCAGGAAGCAAATAATTAAACAAATAATTAGAGCGGGGATTTTTGTACAATTCATATAAGAAAACCATTGAGTGCAAGTTTCTTGTTAGAAATGCAACAATCATGTTCCTTTTTTCAGGCGCATTAATTGTTCTTTCTTTCATAATCGGCAAAGGGTCTATAGTGCCATCATCTTTGAGCGAGTATCGTGGATAATTAAAAACAACATCAGCAAAATCATTAGGATAAAAAAACAGTACGACAATATCAGGATGATATTTTAGCCCGACATTCTGCAAAAACGCAAAC
>JACQMU010000080.1 GCA_016203425.1 Candidatus Woesearchaeota archaeon | reverse complement strand
TATTACGAATAAAGAAAGAAAGAAAAATGTTGATTATTACAAAAGAATTTATCAAGAAATATTTTACGATGTTTTTCATCGCATTCATTATTTCACTTATTTTTTTCGGGCCGCTCATTGTAAAATACCAAATGAAAACACCAAACAGAACACAAGAATACTCACAATTTGACGTCAACAAACACGGCATAGAATGGGTTACTGGAACTTTGTGGAGCCAATTTGTACAAACAAACAGCATTCCAAGCTTTCTTTTAGGAATGCTTGGCATTTTAGGATTGTTACTGTGCATCCTGAACAAAGACAAAACAGAACAAAGATACAGCATTTTTCTGCTTATTGGGATAACATTCACTGCGGGACATTATTTGATAACAAAACCGCTATTTAACGCATGGGTTGTACCTTCACACATGATGGCAGGACTCTTTATTCCATTTATCATTCTTGTTGGATGGGGCGCACGCTTTGTTTCAGCAATACTTCAAAAAAAAACCAGCCACGCAGAACACATAACAACAGCTATAATTGCACTTTTTATTATTTTACCATTAATTAACAGCCAAATAAACAATTACAACAACGACAGATGGACACAATACGGACGACAAATGGATGCAAGCACCGGCGCATTATACTCTATGGCAGAATGGATTTTGAAAAACACAAACAATGAAGACATATTCTTAGCAAACGATGAATCCGCGTTTGCCATCAACGCACTAACAGGAAGACAAGTTGTTGCTGTCAGAAGAACACACGCAAGCCCTTACGCAGACGTCGACAAAAGATATGCAGACGCAATTGTAATGCTATACGGAAATAATCCTGCAGTAATCCAACAACTTTTAAAACAATACTCAGTAAGTTATGTCATGTTCGACCAGTTCTTGATAACAAGCCAGATGATAACAAGCAAAGAACACAAAGAGTATCTTGAAAAAAACGGAGTCAAGTTCAGCATACAAAATGTACGCTTAGACCCTGCAGGAACAGACACCCCAATTTACGAATCAATTGTTGTACCACCACAAGAACTGACAATAACCAACTTGTCACAACCAACCGCACAATTTACCGCCGGAGGACAACCAATAGTTGTGCTGTATAAAATAAAAAAATGAAACACGTAATCATATTAGGCGGAGGATTAGCAGGACTGGCGGCAGCAGACAAGTTATTAGACGCAGGATTCAAAGTAACAATATTAGAAAAAGCACCATTTACTGGCGGGCTGGCATCATCATTCAAACAAGATAACGAGTGGATACCGAAATACTATCACCACGTGGTTTCTCACAATACAACAACACAATCGTACCTCAACCGATATAACGCAATGGGCAACAATGTCTGGAAGAAAATAAGAGTTGCGATCGGGGTGAATGGAAAACTCAGCCACATCAATGAAATTTCAGGACTGCTCACATTTAATTACTTAACGCTGTGGGAAAAAATAAGATTAGGAATATTTGGCGTGTACACCATATTCTTAATGAAACCAGAAAAGATTAAAGATGAAGAAAATGCAGAAGACTGGCTTAACAAATTTGCCGGCAAAGGGGTGGCTCAAAAAATATTTTATAACCTGTACGGAAGAAATAAGTTCAATAAACCATTATCAGTTGTATCAGCAAAACAATTTGCTTTCAGGCTCAAAGAAAAAGAAGTCTACGACAACTTCACATTCCCACAACACAGCATACAACCAATGATTGACGGGCTTGAAGAAGACATTTTGAAAAAAAATGGAATAATAATGACAAAAACAAACATAACCTGCATAAACCACCAGAAAAAAAAAGTCAAAACAGACGGTAAAACATACACATATGATATTTTGTTAAGCACAATACCCTTTCCAGAATTCCTCAAAATAACCACTGGACTCACAGAAGAACTCAAACACAAATTAGAAAAAATAAAGTATTGCCCCTGCGTTGGGCTGGTGTTTGCAACAAAAGAATTCCTTTACCCTGAAACGTACTGGATAAATTTGTTTCAAGAAAGAGTTCACGTCATCATGCAACATTCTGTTCTAATTGATAAGTATAAAAACAAAATAACGTGGTGCATCAGATACGGGGGAAGCGAAGAAGACCTTGGATTAAGTGATGAACAAATTAAGAAAGAATATTTAACAAGCATTAAAAAATATTTGCCGTCATTAAATCCTGTGTGGGTGAAAGTATTCAGAGAAAAGTACGCAGAACCTGTGTATGACAAAGATTACTCATCTTATATGCCTGAAGTAAGATCAGGGGTTGAAGGGCTATACTTTGCAGGCATACAAATAACATTTCCAAAAATAAGAAACATAAACACAGCATTAGAATCAGGGATTAAAGCTGCTGATAATATCATCAAAGACACTTGTGCACAACCTTAATAAACAGCCAACTTTCTTTAATAATGAATGAAAACCCAACCATTAGTAGCAGTTCTAAAAACAAAACCACAAACTGTTTTAGAAGATTATGGCAAATTAATGCATCTGGCTGAGTACGAAAAGTTTTTGCCAAAAAAAAATGAAACCATTATTAAGCTTAACTTGTCGTGGACACTTTATTATCCTGCCTGCTCAACAGCACCCTGGCAATTAGAAGGTGTGCTGAAGACACTGCAAAAAGACAGATATAAAAAGTTACATGCTGTTGAAAACAAAACCGTAGTCACAAAACCACTCAAAGGCGCGCACAACAACAAATGGCTGCCGGTACTGCAAAAATGTGGGCTTACATTTGAGCCGTTAACAGAAGTAAAGTGGGAAGCCTACAAACCAAAAAAAGAACTCGACGCAATACCACACATTTTTCCTGACGGCTTGAAAATTCCAGTGATGTTCAAAGACAAAAATGTTGTGCATTTGCCAACTGTAAAGACACACGGGCATACGACGCTAACAGGGGCGCTAAAAAACGCATTCGGCGGGCTGATAACAGAACACAGACATCACTGCCACAAAATGATACACGAAGTCATTGTTGATTTACTACAAATACAACAAGAAATACACACGGGAATTTTTGCAGTCATGGACGGCACAGTCTGCGGCGACGGAGCAGGACCGAGAACAATGATACCAAAAATAAAGAATTATATTTTAGCCTCGAATGACCAAGTTGCCATTGACGCGATTTCTGCAAAAATGATGGGCTACGAGCCATTAAAAATTCCATTTATCAAAATGGCGCATGACAAAGGACTTGGCTGCGGAGATGTTGAACAGATTGAGATTATTGGTGAAGACATTCGCAATGTTAATTTTAATTTTACAACAGGGAAAAGCCCGGTCATTGCAGGAGACCAATTATTCAGAAGAGGTGCACTGAGCTTTGTCGAGCCATTATTGTTTCACACACCATTATTCAAATCCTGCATTTTTGCGTCTGCATTCTACCACGATTATTTATGGCACCCTTTTATTGGAAAAAAATACGTTGAACAATTCATGAAAACACAATGGGGGCAACTATTTCAAAAATATTAACATGAGCCTTACAGATTACTTCCTCATTTTAAGACCAAAACAATGGTACAAAAATTTGCTTTTGTTTTTGCCGCTGGTTTTCGTAGGACAATTGTTTAATTTAACCTCAATAAAACTAACCATCATCGCATTCATAAGTTTCTGCTGCATATCATCAGCAAACTACATCATCAACGACTTCATAGACATAGAAAAAGACAAACAACATCCTGAAAAGAAAAACCGGCCATTAGCCGCAGGAAAAATCAAGACAAAAACTGCATTCATTGAAGCGGGTGTTCTAATCGTTATTAGCATACTGATAGCACTGCAGTTTCAAAACAAGCTTTTTCTTGCATCCATCATCACAATTTTCATTCTGACACAAGCATACACGCTATTCCTCAAAAAAGAACTCTTTGCAGACATACTATCAATAGGCGCAAACTTTGTCATAAGAGCAAGCGCAGGAACATACGCCCTCAATGTCAAAAACTCACCATGGCTCATACTATGCACATTCTTTCTATCACTTTATTTATCCGTCGGCAAGCGCGCAGCAGAATTAACCCTACTTGGAGATGAAGCAAAAAACCACAGAGAAACCCTCGCACAATACACAAAAGAAATAACACAACCATTACTAATCATTGCAACAACCCTGCTAATTACTGCATACAGCCTTTATTCTTTTTTAAGCGAAAGAAACACACTACTCTACACACTGCCATTTGCACTTTACGTCATATTCAGATATTTCAACCACATACAAACAGGCTCAGAAATTGCACGCCACCCAGAAAAAGCATTTACGGACAAAAAAATGGTGATAGGAATGATGCTCTGGGGCGTTATTACTGTCATTCTGCTTTATTTCCCTTCATTTCGATAGGAACGCGCTAATTCGTTCTCAACACCAATGCCAAAATAAGCAAATCCCATCTGCGTAACTTTATCCAAATCAAGAATATCCTTATTATCAAAAATCACAGGATGTTTAATTATACTTTTAACAAAAGCCAAATCCGGCGAACAAAACTCAGGCCACTC
>JACQMU010000068.1 GCA_016203425.1 Candidatus Woesearchaeota archaeon | reverse complement strand
GAACGAAGCTGCAACCGCGTGCCCAGTGAACGTGATTCACATCACAGAGACAAAAACAAACAAGAAAATCATTTAGTAAGATTTATATAGAATAATCAACTTGTTATTCTCAATAAAAGAGGCAGTATGAAAGAACAAACAAAAGTACTCATGCTCCTTTGCACAGTTATCATCATCGCTGTCGGAAGCCTCATATTTGTATTCTACCAATACGCAAAAATACAATCAGATGTCAAAAAACAATTTGCGCCACGAGTTGTAGACCAAAGCATGCTCCGCATAGAAAACACACAAATAGATTACGAACCACAACAAACGTGCCAAAGGCCAAATTGCCTTTACGAAGACAATTACAGGATAGGAGCCGAAACAATTTATACAGGCAAAAAAGATGTTAACGGCAACAATGTTCAAGGATGCCACAAACAAGGAACAAAACTCACTCTAAAATCAACAGGCAAACCATGTACGATACAAGCAATCACGTGCATAGCCAGCGGGTGGACACTAGCTTCTCCGGCAGAGCAGTGTTAGAAAGGTTTATAACTGGTGACAAACCTTTAATTCTTTTTGATGGAAGAACAACTAAACTATGATGATAATCTTGACAGAATTCTATTGCAATACGACGATGATATGAGTAAACTACAATTAAATGAAACACACCTCTTTAATATTCTTTCTGACACGCCAAACAAACAATGTTATGAAAATAAAACATTTGCAATCCTGAGCACAATAGTAGACTATTTACGACTCCACACAACACAACAAAAACTTCCTGAAAAACTAAGAAAAACCCACGCACTAAGCCCACAAGCAATCCAAGAATGGACACAACAAGTTACTATAATCCAAGAAATAAAAGACCGCATTGCACGAACACCCTGCGAAGACTACCAATTCAGACGAATTCTACTAATACTATCACAAGGCATTTCCCAATACATCTACCAAACAAACCCAACACACTGGAACTCACTGCCAACAGAATAGATTTATAAAGCAGATTCTTATTTTTACACTCAAAAATTCGCCCCCGTAGCATAGGTAGCAAATCTTTTAAAAAGATTTGATAGAAAGAAGGGTACCGTTGCTACGCAACGATACAAAGACAAAAATTCGCCCCCGTAGCATAGTAGCTATTGCGTTAGCCTTGTAAGCAAAAAAGCAGAGCAAGCTAAAGGTCGCGAGTGCAACTCTCGCCGGGGGCTCTCAAAAATTGTGAGCAATTTTTGGATCCTCGTAAGTGTAAGCACTTCCGAGGCTTTCCCCCTTATTTTCTTTATCGTCAATAATATAATGCAAAACCTTAAATATGCTCTCATCAATATTTTATTTGAAAGAGGTGCATGATGCAAATTTCAATTGATACATCACGTGATTCAAAAGAGGATATTTTGAAGGCAATTCATTTGTTGCATTCTATTATCGGCGAACATCCTACAACTGTGCAAAGTCTTTTTGATGCCCCCTCACCTTCTTCACCCCCACAGGGTTCTCCTTTTGGCAGCTTTTTTGACAGCATGGATAAAACACCTGCTGTATCATCGCCAATTGTTAAAAAAGAATCTCAGCCCAGAGTAGAGCTCTACTGACATGGCATCGCTGCAATCTATTGCTGATGAGGTTGACTTTATTAAGAAGTTATTGTTGAAAGAAGTTCCCCCAGAACATTTTTCTATGAAAGATATTGTCCGTTCTTTCTTCGGTGCTGCGTTTATAGGCTCAACGTTTATTTTTAGCCGGCTGTTGATTGAAATTCCGCCTTTGTTGGCAACGCGCCACGTGATTGCTATTGTCGTATCAACACTCGCTATTCTAACTGCTGAGATTTATTATATAGGTTATCAACGTGTTGAGAACAAAAAAGCAAGGCCATTTGGCCAGTTCTGGCTAAAACGCTTGCTGACATTCTATGCAGTAAGCATAATTGTTTCTTCATACTTGGCATTGATTTATAACGTAATTCATTTGGTTGGTGGCGGTGATAACGTGATTAAGCTCATTGTGGCAATGTCTCTGCCGTGTTCAATCGGCGCATCAATTACAGATTTATTGAAGAAGTACTAAAACACCTGTATATTTTTATAACACAAACGATTAATTACTGTTGTATGCACATTCCTAAAAAGTATGGTGTGTCAAAAAGAACTAATTGCCCGTTTTGTGACAGGCCTGCAACAACACATAGCGCGCAGGAAGTTCCTGTTTGTCGCCTTCATAAAGAGCGTGAGTTGGAGGAAATAAAGTGTGTTTGCGGCTCGTTTTTGGCGCTCGAAATTGGCGCGTACGGCCCTTATTTTTCGTGCGTGAATTGTGGCAATCTGAGTTTTAAGAAAGGTCTTGAAATGCGGAATCCGCAGGTTAAATCGCAGGATACTGTTGAGAAGAAATCTAATGCTGCTGAAATGACTGTTCGCTCTGATGACCCGAGATTTTTTGATTAACACTGATATTTCCTTAATTCTTCAGAAATTGTTATGAATTCTAGCCCTACAAGTTCTTTGACGTGGTGTTCGAGTGTGTTAAGTTGGTCTGTTGTTAGTTCTAAATGTGTTTTTATCGTCTCTCTTTTGTGGGGGAGTTTTGTGTCTTGTAGTTGTTGGTAGAGTCCCCAAACGTGCCAGAAGCCATACGTTAGTGCTGCGCGTAATGCTGTCCATTCTGGTGCGGGTATTTGCATTTGATGGGACCGGGGAGATTTGAACTCCCGACGTCACCGGCTTCAGCGG
>JACQMU010000096.1 GCA_016203425.1 Candidatus Woesearchaeota archaeon | reverse complement strand
GCACGCCACCACAATGGCGCCTACGGTCATGACTACGTCATGCCCTACTCAGCAGCCCGAAGGGCCCAACCCCAGCTTCGTCGGCGCCGACGTGGCGTGCGGCGTGACAGGGGTTGTCCATCCGGGATGTCACGCAGGATTTTGAGCACAGCGAAAAATCCGTCGCACCTGCCACCGTCGGCGAGAACTCATTTAAATGTAGCCAAACAAAAATTTTATAAATAAACCTCATTTACAACATACTATGATTGGAATCATAATCCTCGCAGCAATCATTCTTTTAGTAATCATAATTGTCGGCTGGTGGATAGGCACGTACAATGCATTCATTGCACTCAAAGCAGACATACCAAAAGCACTTGGCAACATAGACGTTCTTCTCAAACAAAGACATGACGAACTGCCAAAATTAATAGCAGCAGTCAAAGGATACATGAAACACGAAAAAAGCACGCTTGCAGAATTAACCAAAGCACGCACTGCGTGGATGAAAGCAAAAACACTGCAACAAAAAGCAAAACTCAGCAACCAAATCAGCGAATCACTAAAAACAATATTTGCAGTAGCAGAAAATTATCCACAACTACAAGCATCAGCAAACTTCAAACAATTACAAGAACGCATCAGCGGCATAGAAAATGAATTAGCAGACAGACGAGAATTCTACAACGACTCAACAACAACATACAACGTCAGAATAAAACAATTCCCGGCAAGCATAGTTGCAAACAAAATGGGCTTAACTGAAGAATTTGAACTATTCAAAGCAACAACAGAAGAAAAACAAGACGTAGAAGTAAAATTTTAATCACTCATCCAAACAACGAATTCTGCACAAACGCGCACCAAACAAATCATTACCCTCACTCATCTGCGACAAATCAATCGTAGCATCAAGACTAAAACGATTGTCCTCATCAAACTCTTCAGCATTTGCGCGCACAACAACCTTAACACCCTTATCTGCAGTCCAAATGTAAGCATTATCACCAATTATTCTCGAAGAACATTTCATTCCGTACACAGCATCAAAAAACTCATCATAACCTGCAATATCACTAATATAACCCTCAACACCCTTAGGAACTTTTGTCTTCAAAAACTTTTCAGCACGAACATTACCCCTCAAATTCTTTTTCAAAACGCCATTCTCCAACACAGGACGCTCAATAACAAGACCATTATCATAATCAACCAAAGTATCAGTCAACTCAGCAAGACCAGCCCAAAATGTTTTCTCAATAACATCATTTTTACCCGCCATATGGCTGCGCAAAGAACTCCACTCACTGCTCGTCAACAAAGAAAGCCCAGTGTTTTGCGCAACACTTCTCGCAAGCACGTACGACATACGCTCAAGACCCCACAAAGAAGGCTCTTTTTTAGTATCAAAATCAATTTGGTACTTCTTGCCATCAATACTAACAACTTCTGAATGAAAATCAGCACGCCTGCTATCAAACAAAGAATGATAAACAGAACTATCACCCACAAGTGGCTTCAAACCAACAAAAGATTTTGCATACTCAACCAACCGCTTGTTAAGCCCCATAACCTTTCATATCCCCCATAACAATTGATGAAACATCATTTTCATTAAAAACATACTTGAACACAACATTCTTAGTGCCTGCAAATTTTTCTTTCAACTGCTTTCCCCCCCACGAATGATTTGTGCAAAACAAATGCACACGATGAATTTTTGGAAGAGCAAGAACGCCACTTATAAAACTTTCGAGATTTGAAATTTCCATGTCAGACACAACAGCAACATCAGTAACATCCTTAACACTGCCAATCTTTTCCTTCAAAACAACTTCATCAAAAACAGTGCCACCACCAAAATACGAACGAATCTTTTCATGCAAAACAACCTTATCACGCGAAGGACCAAACACAACAACATCACCCTCACCAGAAAAAACATACACACTTGCTGCAGCACCACGATTCAAATAACCATTACAAACAACAGTGCCACAAAGAACAGGAACAGAAAAAAAATTATTAGGATCAGGCATTGAACCACTGCCATCCATCACCAAAAAAACATCAGGAATGCGAGTGCCATGGCTAAAACCCTTACCCTGAGCATACACCCACTGCTGCGTAATTCCAGGAAGAATGCCCTTTGAACTAAACGCATCAACACGCTCCAAACCATCACCAATATCAAAAGGCATGTGCGAAAACGGAAACAAGCCGGCTGAAGTAAACAAATCAGGATTTTTAATAACAACAGAATAACGCTCTGCACGCGCAGAATACAAACTGCCGGCAACAATCAACTCGCCAGAACCAATACCTGCACTAACTTCTTCCTCAGACAAACGAGCTTTGTTAGGGCCAAGAATTAATTCAGCACCCTTGGAAACAACACCCTTAATCCTGCCCAACAAACCCGCACCACATTTTTTCTGACGAGCACAAGACTTCAGCTCTTCAGCAACATGCTTCATCAATTTCTCAAACTCACCAGGAGTATTGATTTCTGCAGCAACAGAAGCAATACCCTCAGACAATTGTTTTGCAGAAAAAATACCCACACAACTGGACGACGGCACAGACGCGTTCTTCAAATAATCCTTGACAATATGAATAAACGCTTCAAGAGTAGCATACTCAGACACACTATCAAGATACGGAAGCTCTGCAAGACGGCGGGCGACGCCACGCTCTTTTTTGTTCGCACGAGAACCAAGACGAACATTCCACAAACGCTCATAAGTATTCATAACAATCCTGTCAAGCGCACATTTTTGCGGCGAAAAAGACAAAAGCTCAACAAGAGAATTATTTTTTTGCCTGCACACAAGATACGTATTCACCTGCAAATTAAGAAAATACTCGCGCGCAACAATTGCATCATGCTCATTCAACCCACATTTAAGGGCAGTTCTTGTCAGCTGCAACAAATGCCCAAAAGAACCAGGATAACGAACAAAATGCGTCACCTCATGCGACAAAATTGCATATACTGACACTGAAGGCGCAATCTTTTGCTCCAAACAAGCAATAAAACCCGGATTCAAAGAAATTTGCAAGTTCTTCCACTCAATCTCACCATTAGGAACATCACGCGAAAATTTTGGGTGCGGAAGCTGAGGAAAAAACTGCTCACGACGAACACGCTCCCACTGCGAGTTCAAAACACACTCAAGATTTTCATCATTCATGCTAAATCCTTTGCAACATCAACAAAAAAAGGATGCCCCTTGCCTTTGTTAGAATAATTCTCGCACAAATCCTTTGCCCGCACACAATCACCAGACTCAACAAACCCAAAAACATTCTCAACCTTATCCCTCACGTCAATAAAACGCTTCTTAACACCTGGCAAATCATTAACACCACTGCCAAGCAAAAATTTCATAGCATACAACTTCTCAGGATCACTTCTGTCAGCATCAACAAACCTGCCCGCAGCACGCTGTTTCAACTCAACCTTGTGCCACAACGCATAAGGGGCAACAGCCTCAGCATCCTCAAAAGAAACTTCTTTATGACCACGGAACCAAGCAAGCGCCTGCGCATACTTCTTCAAAGACTTACTCGTGCGACTGCTGTTACCCAACGAAACAAGATTGCCCAAATAAAGGCCAGCACCATCATCATCAGGATCACAACGGCGGCGCTCACCGAACTTTGAAGAAACATTCAACTCAGCAATAATCAACGACAAATAAGTTTTTGCATCATTAGAAAAAGGAATTTTACAAATCTCCTGACGAGCAACACACAACTCATCATCACGCACAAAAGGAACACTGCGCTTTTCAAGCACGCCACAAAAACGATTGCGCAAATCCTTAAATGCACTGACAAACTCATCATAAGGCCTGTTTGCATTCAACAAATTCACCATCTCAAAATATGTTGCGCCATCATTTAACACAACATCCTTCTCATCAAAATAATCATCACTCAACGACCACTCATTCATAACACCGGCAAACTTGTTCTCAACAGCAACATCAAAACGGTCAAGAACACCTTCGCACAAAGGATTATTTGCACGATCAGGATAATTACACGTTGCAAAAAAAGGAGAGCGCCCCTGCGCAATAAAACCATTCAAATACTCCCACTCACCACGAGCAAGCCCATTCAAAACAATATTCTGCGAAGGCTCAGGAACACGATTCAGCTCATCAAAAGTCTTTGGAGGAACCAACACAAAATGCTGCCAAACAACATCCTCAATACCCTGATGCAACTTCCCATAATGCGGACGCCCCTTAATCTTCTCAGCAGTCAGCTGGCCGTCACCACGAATACAAACCTTACGCGCAAGCGACAAAGGAACCTGATAAAAAAGAGAGTGCAAATACTCAGCAAGACTGGTCTTTCCACGACCATAAACCCCAAAAATAAGCTGAGAACCATTCAAACACTCAGTCAAAACACTAAAAAGCAAAGCACTATTAAACGCATCAGAACCAAGCTGCATGTCAGGACGACAAAAATAAAGCTTGTCCTCAACAAAATTCGAAATCTCGCGCACCCTATCACGAATGTTGGCCATAACAACAATTTTTGCCACACATTTTTAAATGTTCGCGTTCAAGAACACACATGACTGCAATAATAGACGAGATAGAAACACTTGCAGAAAAACTTGACACAGAACATCTGAAGCTTTTAGAACAGGCAAACACACACCCACAAGCATTTGAAAAAAGCAACCACAACACAGAAATCACAAGAAAAAAAGCAGTAAAGTTATTAAGAGAAGTTTATGCATTTGCAGAAAAAACAGACCAAAAAAAATACTGCGATGACGCACTTCAAATATGTGCGCAAGTGTTAAAACAAAGAAAAGGCAACCTTGTCTACGCAAACCACTCAAACGTTATTCATCACACCACACACCTGATAGAACAAACCTGTGCAAAATACATAAACGACAAAAATACTGCAAAAATATCAGAAGAAAACCTTGAAGAATTCAGGCAGCATAACAATATAAGCGAGAAAACACTCGACATTGCGTTCAAACACCCATACCTTTTCCAAGGCACACACATTGACGGGCTCTTAAATACAGACAAAGACGCAATGAAAAAATTCAGAAGACACTTTGAATTTTTCAGACAAATAAGCTACGAAGAAATCGCAGCCAAACAATTTGACAAACAAAAACTTGAAGAAATGCTCGACAGATACTACCACAACAACTTTCACATGGCACTGAACACACTCATTAAACTACACGAACACCCATCAACACAAACATTATTCCCACTCAACGCAGCAGGCACACACGGCAACACAGAACTGCCATCACAAGGCATGATTTTCGAACTGCCACTGCAAACAATACAAAGACTACACTCATTTGACAAATTCATTTACCTTTACGACAACACAACAACAATACTCCACGACTGCATAGGATACTACTTAATGAAAGGCGACAACAAAGGACTGGAAGAATTCTGCGACATAGTAGAACAAGAAAAAATAACAGGACTAAAAAAAATCGCAGCACAACTCATCAAAAAACAAGTGCAAGAAATATTTCCTACAAGACTAACACCACACATCATCACTGCAGACGAAATGTACGAACACAAAGAAAAATTTGATGAAGACACACTCGCACGCGAAATAAAAAAAATGGCAAAAGAAAACAATTTCAGAATACAACAAACAGATGCAGAAACAGCAGCACAAAACACACAAATAACAAATATGCTTGTTTTCACAACAGCAAGCCTCAAAGGCAAAAAACTTGATTACTATGCAACAGAAACTGCTACAAGAAATTTGTACGTGATTGCAAACCCAGACGGAAGTTACACAACACTAACACCAGACGATGTTGACAAACTCATAACAGAAAAAACAGACAAACTGCTGACAGAAATACCACGCGCGTGGCAGAACGGCAAACACTTTTATCACGAACACAAACAAGAATTTGAAGCACACAAACAAGGAGAACTGACACTCAGCGACAAAATTTCACTGCTGGCAAAAATGCAGGAACTGCCAAAAGAATACGCAACACAAGTTACTGCAGTCACGCGTACAAAAGACTTGCAAGGAAAGCACGCATTTGTTTCACAACAAAACCCAGAAGCAATCGTGGCAAAAGAAATAGACGACTTCACAAAAGAAATGCTATTCTTAGGCTACGCAACAGGAAACTGCCTCAAATGGTTTGATCTTTTCGACATCATGATGGAAGAAAAATCCCACACAAAATTATTATGGCACAAAGGCATCATAACAGGAGCTGCATTTGAAATCTCACTCGGCAATGGGGGCTATTTACTCGACAGCATAGAGTTCAACACAGAAATAAAAAAACACGCTCCAAAACAATACACGCAAAAAGAATATATCAAAGGAGTTGTGCATGCATACCTTGATGCACTGCATGACAACCATGAACAACTTTACGCCATGCCAGAATCAAACTCACTCTTTGTAGAACAAGCAATAAAAAACTGGCTTGAAGAAAAAAACGCGCGTGAAAGACTAATAAGCTACTCAAAAACGCCACAAATTCCAACAGACACAGCATTCAAAAAAATGCCGTACGCAATTCCGAAGAAACAATAACATTGAAAAGTTCAATTTCCACAAGTACAATTTCTAATATCAAATCTCGTAATATATAGAACTTTGCGAGATTCGATAGTATAGCAAATCGCACTATTTTTGTTCCGTAATTAATGCGATTTGCTATAAGCAAACAATCTTGTTGCTGCACGCCACCACAATGGCGCCTACGGTCATGACTACGTCATGCCCTACTCAGCAGCCCGAAGGGCCCAACCCCAGCTTC
>JACQMU010000064.1 GCA_016203425.1 Candidatus Woesearchaeota archaeon | reverse complement strand
TAGTATATAAATCTTTCTATACTGAAGACGACAGATTGTTAGCAAGCTCGACAATCCTGCGCTTGAACTCATGTTTGTCACGTGCATAAAATGATGCGCCTGCAGCAGCAACGTGGCCTCCGGCTGTAGCGTTCTCAAAGCCGATAATTGCGCGCTCGAGCAGTTCATTCACTGCAATCTTTTTATCCTGCCGACGAGCACTCACGTGCATTCTGCCATCGTCCTCACTCATGATGACTACTGTTGTCGACGGATACTTAAAGCCAATAATCGTACTCAACGGAGATGTAACTGCATGCTTCGGCGCAATTTCATACAGCATCAGCTCGTCATTAAAATGCCATTCTGCATTGCTTTTTGCATTTCTCACAAGCTTCTGTATTTCGTCGTCAATAAATGTTGCGAATCTGCACACCTCTGATTTCAGCACATCTTTTGGTTGTGAAGACTTGTATAATACATCAAAACAGAGGTTAACATTTTTCTCGTCGTAAACCTCTGCACTGCTTATCACGTGAGCAACATTTCCAAGAAGAGACTTAAAAAAATCTTCGGCGAGTTTAATCTTGTATTTTTTAAACACGCTTGTCAAAAAGTCTACCCACATTTTAGAGGCTACATCTGCTATGATGCCAACTGAAGCAATCCAGTCGCAGTCAGAAACGTCTGCATGGCGTGACACTAAATCATAAACAAACTTTGATGTGCAGTACTGTTGCGGGTCTACAGGGTGGTATAACAGTTGTGGCTTGACTAGCAAAACCTTTGAATTTTCATTCAGATTGCTATACAACTTGTGGTGGTCGATAACGAGAACATTTGCAGATTTTTGTGCTTTAAGCAGCCCTTCTGGTTTTTCATCAGCAGCAATATCTAATGTGATTAGTTTTGTGACTTTTTTTGAAATAAAAAAATCTGCCATTTCAGAGCTTAAATAGTGCTCTCCTTTCTGTCTGCCGGCGTGAAAATCAACTTTTTTCTTCACTAAGCGCTCTATTGCTTTTGCCATGATGACTGCAGAACACGTTCCATCAGGATCCGCATCATGGTATAATGCAATGACGTCATCACTTTTCAAGTTGCGCATGAAATCGTCAAAACGCTTCAATAATCCGTTGTCGATAAGTTGCATCATTTCCATCGTGCGTATTGTTTTCTTTAAATATCGATAACTGTGTTAGTTATAGTACATTACGTAACGCAGTTATCGAGATTGAGAATTGCGCCTAATGTTATATAACTTGCGCAATTATCTATATATTTGGTCAGGAAAAAGAAAAACAATGGCGCGAGAAAGAATTCGTGGCGCGCCATGTTGAGGGGGGTTGTATGAGTATGAAAAGGCAGGGAAAACCTGCCCTTTCTGGTTTGTGATATGACGTTTGGTGTGTCTTTACTACTCACGTTTCTCTAACACCACATGATAATGAAAGACAAGGCATATAGCTTTGGTGCTCAGCCTTGGCCGTTATCGTTTGCCGTGAAATTGCACCCGCATCACCGGCTCACGTCATTTTGTTATTTTTCATCTTGAACAATACAATATCAAAAAATTTATATATATTTAACGTACATACTATCTATTAAATACGTTAATATGTCAGAAACTGCTCTCAACGTACACTATTGACTTCAGTCTGTAGAAATGACGAGCAGTTTCTGAGCATGCTCAAGAACCACCAATGGTTCTTGACACTTACTAAAAGAGGTCGCATGTATACACGAAAACTAGTCAAAGCAGGACCGAGCTCGCACACAATAGCGCTCCCTAAAGAATGGATAACCACCAACAATCTGAAAAAAGGTGACTTTGTTCATCTGCACCCATTTGCCAACCAGCAATTGATTCTGTCAGCAACAACCGAAACCAGCCTGCCAGCAATCGCAAAAGAAAAACATATAGAGATTGACGACAAGGCGTCTGAGACTATCCGTCGGGAAATAACTGCTGCGTACATCAATAATTACAGGCTAATTACGCTCACTGGCAAAACACTTCCGGAAAAAGCAAAAGTAATAAGGGAAATGATACACCATTTTGTTGCGCTCGAAATCACAGAACAGCACAGCCAGAAAATTGTGGCAAAAGATTTTCTTGACCTCAACGAAATATCCGTGGACAAAACCATCAAGCGTATTGACATGATGATACGCACAATGTTTGAAGATTTATCAACTGCACAATCATTGGACATGCGTGATGAAGATGTTAACCGGCTTTATTTTTTGCTTGTGCGGCTGCTAAAAAGTTCACTTACTGAGCCTGCTATTGCAAAAAAACTTTCACTTGCGCCTCACGAAATACTTGCGTTCTGGCAATTAACACATGACTTGGAAAGTTTAGCAGACCATTTAAAACAAGCAAGTGAACTCATTTCAAAAAATAATAACAACAAACAAGCAAATGAATTATACAAAACACTGCACAAAACATACGTGAATGCAATGACTGCAACATACCAAAAAGACAAAAGCTCTGCAGAAAAAATTGCCCAGCAAAGAAATGAAATCTCTCAGCAAATCAACAAAATGTTGGAAAAACAAGCATTAACATCTCTTGGAGAACACGCGAGCGCGATAACAACGCACATTCTTAACATATCACGTTACGTGATTGATGAAGATTAAAACACAAAAGTCAACTAAAGGCTGTCACACACGCTTTTGCCTTCTTTTGTCACGCGTGCACGGCCGTCACTGCACAAAACATATTCCAATGGTGCTTGGCTTGTGTCAACCACGTAACCACTTATATCTCGTTCTGGGAAAATGTGGCGCGTAAAAACTTGCAGGGGATTTTCTGCAGAATAAACCTTTACTGCAGCAGCTCCATTAATGCCGCTGCAGGGATTTATCACTGTTGTTGATTGAGTACTGGCTCCAACATTTCGCAAAAAATCAAGATTAGAAGCATCATAGCTCAATGCAAGGCGTTTGCATTCCTCTGGCGTTAACACAACATGTGCAGTAATACCCGAGCCGCCTGACGTGCCGCATGGGCCGTCCTCGCTTCTTACAAAACTCAAACATTCCTGCAAGCAACCGCCTGAATTCAGAACAATGCAAAAATCCTGCGCAATAATAGGACAATTATTAGCACTATAAGGAATATTCTTATGCTCGCTCGCCAGCTCAATTAAGTCAAGAGGAGAACGCGGCAGCCTGCATTCAGAACCTGCAGTTGTAAGGCTCCATGCTGATTTTGCCTGTTGATAAACTGCAACATTGCCAACACCTGTATTATCATTGTAACCGAGAATAACCATCAAAGAAATAACGCCCAAGACAGTAACAACAAAAAATACAAGGCCGCTTGCTTTGTTAACATCCATTTGTGCACCCCTTTACACAAAACATTACAGTTATTCTATATAAAACTTTTGAAAGTTTAGGAAAGAAAAAATGAGATAAAAAAATTAAAGTAAACTAATCCAAAATTGGAACTCCTTGATAACGCTCATTCACAGGAACACCTTGTGGAGGAGTACAACACCATGTTTCTTTACCATAAACATCAGTGCCGGGGGCTTTTTCACACGAGAAACCTGCAGCAACAAATCGTTTCAAAAACGCAGAATTCTCATCAGGCAAACCACGCACAGGAGTTGAAGGACTATCACAACCTGCCATTGTAACCGCCTGACCTGTTGCGCCACTATCTGTCAACAACAAAACAATGCCGACAACAGCGATGACTGAAACTACTCCTAAAACAACAAATGCAGTTCCTTTTGCTTCATCCATAAACATTCACCTCGTTTGAGTATAATAATAATCTTGAGAGGAATGGTGGTATATAAACTTTTTTATTTCTTTATTTCTTTTTGTTTGCCTGAAACGTGCTGGCAACATCTATGATGTATTTGCCGTCAGCGAGCTTGAAAATCAAAGGGTCGCCTTTAAACAAATGCACTAAATCAAGTTCGTACTTTCCTGGTTTCAACACGCGTACAGACTCGAAATCAAGCACTACCGGTGTTGTTTGTTCTTGCGCGCCAATCATTGTTAGAACATCTTGCTCAACACGAAGCTTGTCAACTTCATTTAGAGTTAGCTGAATTTCTTTTCTGGACTGTTCTAGTTTTTCTTTTTTGATGAAGAAAAACAGTCTGGCGCCGCATGAACAGCCTTTTAAAATTTCTGTAGCGCCATCCTCATAGAGCTTATTGCAGCGAATGCACTGGTGCGGCATGCTTTAACCCCGCCGCTTTTTTACATCATTCTTAGAAGTAAACAACTCAATCTTGTCAGGATTTTTGCTAATTGCCTTAACAACATTCGCAGGGCCGATAATAGTCAGGCCTTGGCGGTCTCCGAGGACAAAACTCATCAGGCTGTTTTTAACTTTTGCAAAGCCGTCAAACGACGCCTGTGTTGGATTAATCACTGCAAGTTCAATGCCGCGAAATTCCTTGTTAATCTCTTCCATTGTTGTCTTTATTAGTTCAGTTTCTTCTTCTCTTTTCAAACGGCCTTGCAATAAGACAATTTTGTTCTGCTTGGCCACATTCAGTAATTTGCGAATTCTGCCAACTGAACTTAACTGTTCGATTTCTGTATAAGGAACAAAATGCAGTGTCACCATTTTTTTATCGCCCCGTCAGCTTGAATAATGCATTATAAAACTCATTTATGTTTTTACCGTATTTTGCGCTAATGCCAATAACATCGTATTGTGGAAATGCTGCCTGAATTTTTTTCATGCTTGCCTTTCTCAAATCTGTCTTGTTAGCTACGATAAGAACAGGAATTTTGCGCGCTGCAAGATTGCCGATGATTGTGATGTTGACTTGTGAATATGGATCTTGTGTTGCATCAAGAACAACGAGAACAGTGTCCATTTCGTCAAGCCATTTGATTGAATCAATTACGCCGCGGGTTGCTTCGCGGGCTCTCTTTTTTGCCTTTGCTGCAGACATTCCTGCTTTCATGAAATCCTCATAAT
>JACQMU010000063.1 GCA_016203425.1 Candidatus Woesearchaeota archaeon | reverse complement strand
TATTGAACAAAAAATAAAAGAAAATCCTTTAAAGGTTTTTGTTAAGGCTATTGAAAATGCTGCTCCTCGAGAAGAGATTGTTACGATTGAATATGGCGGTGCGCGTTATCCAAAGGCTGTTGATTGTGCTCCTCAACGGCGTGTTGATGTTACATTGCGTCATTTTGTTTGGGGTGCTTACGGCCAGTGTTTTAACAGGAAGAAATCATTGGTTGATGCGCTTGCTGATGAATTGATTGCGGCTTACCGCCTTGACGGCAAGTCTTTTGCAATTAATAAAAAAATGGAACTTGAACGACAGGCTGATGCCAGCAGGTAAAAATGAGTGAGCTTTACACACTTGAAGGTTTCTACGCATATGGTGATTTTCAAGGGCGATTAACAGGCAAATTGAATTTGAGAGAAAATAATTCTTTTGATGGTGATATCACTGACCATTTGTCTGTTGTTCCTGAACAGCGAATTAAAGGAAGCTTTGTTTTTCAGTCTGACAAAACAATAATGGTTTTTACTAAATTTCCTCCGCGCACAAATCTTGCAAACTTGTTGTATGAATTAACAAAAGAAAATGCAAAGCCTAAACTAACAGGAAAGTACATCGGCACATGGAATGCTTTGCCATTCAAAATTGATGTTGAACAGTCTGGTTTAATGATTGCAGCAATTGATACAACTGTTTGTGGCATTCAGGATTATACTGAACTGACGATTGAAAAGGAATAAAACATGGATCACAGAGACGATATAGACGTTATTGACAGTCATTGCCGTCGTGAGTTTATTCAGGATGAAATTCTTGAGCGTTTTCCTTCTGAAGAACACGTATCTGTTTACGATCGTTGTGAGCATATTGCTGGCGAGCTTTTTCGTTATTATGACATGCGCGCATTGAATGTTCTTGCAAATGCTGCACAGCAGGGTTGTTTTGATGAATTTGCTGCACGGCTTGAGGATGATTATGAACGTTTTTTTTCTTCTGATTCATTAAATGTAAAAAAACGCACGCCAACTGATGTCGAAGGAAAAAAGTGTGAGTACTTACTTTACTGTCTTGGAGAACTTACTGCGCGCAAGAAAGATGAAGACGATATTTCTTAGTCTGTCGTAAATCCTTTGATTGGGTGTGTGCTGCACTTGCAGTCTGCAATTCCGTTTTGTGCTGTGAATTCGCAGTCAACTGCTGGTGTTGAAAATCTTCCTTTTGTGGCTGTGAATAGTTCATCTGTTGTGCCATACATGTCAAGTGCGAAGAATGTCAGTCTTTCTTTTTTTGGCAAGCGTATGACGCTTTCTGTGTGCATGCTTATGTAGCTGTCAGCGTCTTCATTGCCTGTTATTGTTTTTCCTTTTACTAAATCAACTGTGCCTAAGCTTTCTGTTCTTTCGACGCCAAAATTTATGGTTGCCAAGCGTTCTTTTCCTGTCGTGCGGTAACCGCTGGTTATTTCAGTTGTTTTGAATGCGAGTTCGTTGTACAATTCTTCTGCTATTGCTGTGCATTGCCCTCGTGGAAAGTCAATTGCGTAAACTCCAAAAAATGTTGTTATTCTGTCGTTTAGCGTGTGCGCGTATGTTTGTTGTTCTTCTTGGTCTTGCACTGCCAGTCCTGTTAATGCAGGTGTTTTTATTACTGCGAATCCTATGCTTATTACAAGTATGAATAAAAAAACAGTGTGAAGCAATGCTTTGGTGTGCGCCCGCATATGTCCTCTTTTGTAGATATGGGGATGCCAACATATTTAAAACCATAGGTTTATAAATCACCAAAATTTATAGCGTCGTATGCCAAAAGCAAAAAAAGCAAATAAAGCTAAGAAATCAAAGGAAGAAACTCCTGAAGAACATAAGAAAGAACACGGGCCTGACGTGAAACGGCTGCTCGAGGAGTATGAACAAAAAGAGGAAGATATCGTTGATGAGGAAGAATTTATTTCTCAGCATATTGACATGGGTGGAGAAGAAGGAGAGTCTTAAACAAGTTCTCCTTTCATCTTCAAATATTCTTTTCTTGGCATTTTTGCTGCGTTTGATAATTGTGAATTAATGAGTGCTGCTTGTTGTTTGCTCCAGTCTTTGTCAGGGTGTGTTCTGACATATTCTGCCCAATAATCAACAAACTTCATTCTTTCTTCTTGGTTTTTGTTTTTAATATTATCTATTTCGTGCATAGTTCTTTAATTGAGCTTCATACTTCTTTAATGTTTCGTTGTTGATAAAGT
>JACQMU010000003.1 GCA_016203425.1 Candidatus Woesearchaeota archaeon | reverse complement strand
GTATGTACGAGATGGGAAATACGCACTCTAAACCGTTTAAAAAATCTGCGCGTGTGGTTGGGGAGTGTATGGGGAAATATCATCCTCATGGTGATGTGTCAATTTATGATAGTCTTGTTCGCATGGCGCAGGATTTTTCGTTGCGTTATCCGTTAGTTCAAGGGCAAGGAAATTTTGGTTCTGTCGACGGGGATTCGCCGGCTGCTATGCGCTACACCGAGTGTCGCATGAAAAAGCTTGCTGAGGAAATGTTGCAGGACATTGACAAAAAAACTGTGAAGATGGTTGCTAATTATGATGGCCAGCTTGAGGAGCCGGTTGTTTTGCCGTCGAAGTTTCCGAATTTGTTGTTGAACGGCAGTTCTGGCATTGCTGTCGGCATGGCAACTAATATTCCTCCTCATAATTTGCGTGAGGTTTGTGATGGTGTTATTGCGTGTATTGATAATAAGGATATTGCAGTTGAAGTGTTGATGAATGTTGTTTCTGCTCCTGATTTTCCGACTGGTGGCATTATTGTTGGCACTGCTGGTTTGAAGGATGCGTATACGTCAGGCCGTGGTAAGATTGTTGTTCGTGCTAAGGCTGTTGTTGAGGAGTTCAAGGGCAGGCCTCGTATTATTGTCAACGAAATTCCTTATATGGTGAATAAGTCGCAGCTTATTGAGCAGATTGCTGAGCTTGTGCGTGATAAAAAGGTGCAGGGTGTTGGTGATTTGCGTGATGAGAGCGACCGTGATGGTTTGCGTATTGTGATTGAGCTTCGTTCTGGTGCTAATCCTGATGTTATTCTTAATCAGTTGTTTAAGCATAGTCGTTTGCAGGAGAGTTTTGGTGTTATCATGCTTGCGCTTGTTAATAATGAGCCAAAAGTTCTTTCGCTCAAGGATATGCTTCAGTGTTTTGTTGAGCATCGCCAGTTGGTTGTGCGCCGTCGTGTTGGGTTTGATTTGGAGGAAGCTCAGAAGAAGGCGCATTTGTTGGAGGGCATGATTGTTGCGCTTGATAATATTGATGCAGTTATTGTTTTTTTGAAAGCTGCAAAATCTGCTGATGATGCCCGTCAGGGTTTGATGGTTGATTATAAATTGTCTGAAGTTCAGGCGCAGGCAATTCTTGATATGAAGTTGCAAAAGCTCACGTCGATGGAGCAAAGTAAGATTCGTGAGGAGCATAGCGTTACTTTGAAGGATATTGCTGAGTTTCAGTCTATTCTTGCTTCTGAGGAGCGTATTTTGGGCATTATCAAAAATGAAATGATTGAAATGAAGGAAAAGTATGGTGATGCCCGTCGTACGCAGGTGTTGCATGGTGCTTCTGAGGCTTTGGAGGAGGAATCTTTAATCAAGCCTGAGGATATGGTTGTGACGTTGACGCGTGCTGGTTATGTTAAGCGGTTGCCTGTTGATACTTATAAGCAGCAGCAGCGTGGTGGTAAGGGTGTTGTTGGTGCTGAGGTGAAGGATGAGGATATTGTTGAGAAATTGTTTGTTGCGAATACGCATGATTCTTTGTTGGTCTTTACTAATCTTGGCAAGGTTCATTGGCTTAAGGTTTATCAGGTTCCTGAGGCCGGCCGTTATGCACGCGGCACTGCTGTTGTTAATGTTGTTGAGCTTGCCCCTAATGAGCGTGTGTCGACGTTGATTCCCGTTAAGGTGTTTGCTCCTGATAATTATTTGTTCATGATGACGCGTAAGGGTATTGTGAAAAAGACTGCGTTGACAGAGTTTTCTAATCCTCGCAAGGGTGGCATTCTTGCTATTGAGCTTGAGCATGGTGATTTTTTGATTGGTGTTGAGCTTACTGATGGGAACAAGCAGATTATTCTTGCTACTGCTGAGGGCTTGGCTGTTCGTTTTGATGAGAATGATGTGCGTCCTGTTGGCCGTACTGCTAAGGGTGTTATTGGTATTCGTTTGAAGGAGCAGGATGTTGTTGTTGATGCTGTTGTTGTTGATGAAACAAAATCTTTGTTGACGATTACTGAGCTTGGGTATGGCAAGCGTTCGCTTGTTGGTGATTATCGTCTTATTTCGCGTGGTGGTGTTGGGGTTATTAATGTCAAGATTACTGAAAAGAATGGCAGGGTTGTGGCTGTTAAGCCTGTTACTGATGCTGATGAAATTATGTTGATGAGCCAGAAGGGTGTTGTTATTCGTGTGCCTGCAAGTGATATTTCTGTTGTTGGCAGGAATTCGCAGGGTGTTCGTGTTATGCGTCTTGAAGAGGGTGACAGGATTGTTACTACTGCAGTAATTTTAAGGGAAGAATAGTATGGTTTGCGTGCGTTTGTTTGCTGTTGTGAATTCTGGTTTGGAGTCTGTTGCTGTCGCTGAGCTTGAGCGTTTGGGTTGTTCTGATATTGTTGTTAAGAATGGTGTTGTTTTTTTTTCTGTACCGTCATTTGAAGCTGCATGCAGGGTTGTTTATCTTGTGAGGAGTGTGTCTCGTGTTGCTTGTTTTCTTGCCGAAACTGGTTTTGATGAAGACAGTATTAATAATGGTTTAAGCAGGAGCCAGCTTTCAGGATTTGTTTCTGGTGATGTTTCTTTTGCTGCAGAGTGTATTGTTGGTGATGAAAAAGTTGATGGTCGCGAAATCGCCGGTTTGGTTGGCGGTGTTATTAAGGAAATTACTGGCGCAAAAGTTAGTTTGTCTCATCCTGATGTTGTTGTGCTTTGTTTTGCTGCTGAAAATAATCTTTTTGTTGGTGTTGATATTAGTGTTGAGGATTTGGCAAAGCGTGATTATCGTATTTTTCTCGGCAATGATTCATTAAAAGGCAGTGTTGCTTTTAGCTTGTTGCATTTTGCTGGTTATTCTTCAAAAATGTTGGTGCTTGATCCTTTTTGTCGTGCTGGCACGATTGCTGTTGAGGCTGCGTTGTTTGCCCGCAATCGTTCTCCCCGTTTTTTTAGCAAGCAGGAATTGCGTTTTTTGAAAATTCCTTTGTTTAAAGAGCTTGATTTTGATAAGCTTTTTGCTGCGTGGGATTCTGAAGAAAAAGTTTTTACTGGCAAAATTTTGTGTTTTGATGAGTCTTTTCAGCATGTTAATGCTGCTAAAAAGAATGCCAAGATTGCAGGCGTTCTTGATGATATTTCTTTTAGCCGTACTGATGTTGAGTGGCTTGACATTAAGCTTGAGCCTAAAACAGTTGATTGCGTAGTGACATTTCCGTTACAGCCCTCTCGCATTTTTCCTCAGAAAAAGCTTGAGAGAATTTATGAATGGTTTTTTCGCCAGTGTGCTTTTCTGCTCAAAAAGGGTGTTGTTGTTATCATAACCAAGACGGTTGCTGAATCTTTGTTGACAAAGTTTGCTGTTGCCCACAAATTTTTGGTGAAAGAACGTCACGTGATTTATCAGGGTAAAGAGGAGTTTGTGGTGTTGGTTTTCAGAGGATAAATCATTTTTTCTTCCATAATGCATAAATGCCGGCAAACAACAAGAATGTGCCAATAACAATTCCTGCTTTTATGATTATTCCAAACAATCCAAGTAATATGCTTAAAATGGCGCCAATTGTTCTTGTTCTGTCAAAAAATAACAATAAAAGTGGAATGACTGCCAACAAAAGTGCGGCAAACAAATAAATTGCTAGCACCATTAAAGCAATGCCGACAATTAATCCGCCAATGCCTTTGTAAATAAGGGGATTTTTGAACAAAAAAATTCCAAAAAATAGCTGAAACACAATTCCAACCAAAACTATTTGCCAACTTTTCATTTTGATTCAAATTGCCTTGTTTATTTCCTGCT
>JACQMU010000069.1 GCA_016203425.1 Candidatus Woesearchaeota archaeon | reverse complement strand
TTTTTAAGACGTGCTTTTTTTAATCAAAACGTTTGTTTTTTCTCTGTCGACAAAATAAAAGACTGTGACACAAAAATCATTAGGCACTATTTTCAAGAAATAAAAGCAATTAGGCACCATTGAGTTTATTAAGAACTGTATTAAGCACCATGAAAAATAAATAAAACAAAACAACTAAAATAAAACATATTAATGAAAGAATATTTTACAGACAACAAATAACTGGTTTGAGAGTCAAGCACTCAAAACCAACTTCTGAGCCTGTTTTCTTACAAATGTCTTGTTTTGTGACAAAAATTAACAAACTTTATTCGTCAAAAGTGAGAGAAAATTTAGGCACCATTAATTTTGTGTTTTGTTTCTGTTTTCAACCACGCCAGAGTTCTAAATATTCTGCAATTATGCCAGAATCACTCTCAAAGCGAGTGGTTTATAAGTTTGTGACTTTTGGTTAGCTTTAATGATAGAATATACACTTGAAAGGTACTTGACAGAACAAAGGTTTGTTGAGGCTGTTGAAAAGTCAGGTGTTGATGTACAAGCTTATTCAACAGATCATGAAACACTTCATAAAAAGAGAGGGTTGGTTAAAATTCGTTATAGGAATCTTAAGGTTGAGGGTGGTATTCGTCTTCCTGTTGATGAGTGTAAGGCAGCTCGTGTTTGTGAAGCTTTGAGAGATATGTATTGTATTGCTAAGCGTTATGTTGCTGACTTTCCTCAAGTTCGTCCAGTGATTGCCAGAACAAATGAACTTCTTTCGTTGGAAGAGTGTGCGTTGAAGGATGCTGCTAAAATGCCTCTTTTTGCGCAGGCTTCTGTGAACAAAGCTCGTGCTGACACTCAGGCTTATTTTGTAAGTCTTACGCCTGAACAACGCACGTTTGTGAAGAAATGTTTTGGAGAGCGTGTTAAGCCTTACTTGAGTGGTTCTGGAAGGGTTAAGGCTGCGACGCAGAATTAGGATGGATTTTGTAGATGCTGTGCAGAAATTGTATTCTTGCAATGGTGCTGCTCGTGCGTCGTTTGAGCGTAATTGTTATGAATTTATTGTTGGCGACAAATCTGTCTCAGGATTGAGTCTTGATGGTTTTCTGGATAATTTAAAGGCCAGTTTTTCTGATAATTTTGGTGGCAGTTGTGATATTGATTTTGCAACTGTTTCTGCGAGTGGAAATGGTGCGTTGATTAATGTTGGCAACGTGCTCTCGCATTTGCCTGCTTGTGATGTTGTGTCTGCTTTTGGTGAGAATGCTTTGTTGTGGGCTTGGTTGCGGTGTACATCAATGTCTGTGGCGCAGGATTTGTTGAACAGCGTTCATCGCATTGCTGGCAGGGATGTTGTTTTGCTTGAGCGTGCTCGTCGTGGAATGTGGCATTTTGCTTTCAATGATTTTTCTGTTGCTACGCTGCTGAAATCATATCTCATTATGAGTGATAAATCTTTAGTTTCAACTGTTGATTTGTCGTCTGTTCTTGAAAAGACTGCTGTGCAGGGTGTTTCTTTCTCATCTAAAAGAAAGCAAAAGTACAGTCTTGTGCCATTGAGTATTGACTTTTGTTCTGAGAATGGTTATGCTGCGCAGTATCGTTGGAAAGAAGTTGTTCCTGGCAAAATTTTTGCAGTTTATCTTGACACTCCTCTTGGTGTTTGTTTGAGATACAAAGACTTGCCGAATGCTGTTGTTGGTTATTTTCCAAGTGACAGAAACACGTTTTTGATTCATCAGCTGCAGGGTGTTCGCGGGCTTGGGCGCGGTGCTGATGGCAGATTTGAGTTAAAGTGGCACGCGCGTGGCTTGCCAGTGATTTATTTTCGCCACACGCTTGTTGAATGTGTTGCTGAAATAGCTCGTTATGCTGGTTTTTCTCGTCTTGGAATTCAGAGCGGCCACAATAACCGTTGGACGCGTGAAAAGAACAAAAATGAGTCTTATCATTTGTCTTTGGAGCGTGCTTTGGAGATTTATGATGGAACTGCTGCGCAGTTGGGTTTTCAGCAGGCTGATGACAAGAATTGGTATAAGGCTGTTGTTTAATTACAGAAACATTTAAATATCGCCAAATCTAAATGTATCTTATGGCTACAATAACTGTTAATGTTGATGATGAAACTGCTGAATTGTTTAGAACAAAGGCTTTTCATTCTTTTGGTAAGAAAAAAGGGGTTCTCGGCAGGGCTTTTGGCGAGGCTATGCACGATTGGTCTGCCAAAAAAGAGTTTCTGGATGTGTGTTTGAAAATGCTGCGCGAAGGTCGTGATATGGGTAAGTTGTTGTATAAGAAGCGTGAGGAATTGCATGAACGCAGTTGATACAAATATTCTTGTTTATGCTTTTGATGCTGCGTATCCTGAAAAGAGGAATGTTTGCCAAAGGCTTGTTAGTGCTGTTTTTGAGGGTAAACTGCAAGCTGTTGTTACCAACCAAATTCTTGCAGAGTTTGTTTTTGTTGTGATGCAGAAGATTGAAAATCCATTGGCAGTGGCTGAAGCGCGTGCTGTTGTTGGCGCAATTATGACAAGTGCTAACTGGAGAGTGTTTAATTATACTCCAGAAACAATTCTGAAAGCGCTTGAGTTTAGGCTTCCTTTCTGGGACAGTCTTATTGTTGAAACGCTTAAAGAAAATGGTGTTGGGGGAATAATCACAGAGAACACTAAAGATTTCTTGAATTCTGGCATCAAAGTTGTGAACCCTTTTTAGAAAATGATGCTTGCGTAATAATCATGTGAATGTTTATGTTTGCGGAGATAAAAATTTTTATATTCTGGGTTGAAAATCCTTGCAGGGGTGATTAATTTTGTTTCAGGCGCTGTATAAAGGCTCTAGGCTGATTTATGGAAATCCTGAGAGTAGTGTTGGCATTGTTACTTTGTGGAGCAAGCCAAAGGAGTTAGCTCAGAGGATTGATAACAGCAGGTTTTGTGTGATGGGCCCGTTGTACAGTGCAGAGCGTGGCTTGGATTTGTTGATGAGAAATTTGTTGGCTAATCCTCAGATTACTGTGCTTTTGATGGCGGGTGTTGATTTTTCAAAATCTGGCGTTGTTCTTAAAGATTTTTTTGAGAAAGGTTTTTTTATGGGCAAAACAGATACAACTGAAAAGCCTTGCTGGAGAGTTAACTCTGAGTTTGAGGGCTATATTGATTTGGACATTCCTGAAGCTGCGTTGAATTTAATTAGGGAAAATATTGCTTTTGTTAAAGTTCCTGATTTGGGCGGTTTTGATTTCTCGTCTTTAAATCTTTCTGGGAAAAAAAGGGAGAAGATGTTGTTTGTTAAAAAAGAGGAAGAGGTTAAGAAATATGTCGGGGAGTATGTTGGGTATGTTGTTCGTGGAAAGACTGTTGCAGAGGCATGGCTAAAGGTGTTGGATACAATATTGAAGTTTGGAAAGGAATCCGGAACTCATTATGATGATATGCAGAAGGAGATTGTTAACTTGATGTCTGTTATTTCTGATGAAGACCCGCATAACTTAAGCGTGCCTGATTTTTTTCCGTCTGATAGGCAGCATGTTGCTGAGTACGTGCCCAGAATGACGCGGGACTTGCCTGGCGGAACCTCAAGAAATGAGTATACTTATGGGAGCAGGATGCGAAGCTGGTTTGGTGTTGACCAGGTTAAGGGTGCTGTTGACAAATTAGTCCGAGAGCCTGTTTCTCGTGCTGTTGTTATAAGCTTGTGGGATGCTGTTAAGGATTTAACTTTGGGTGGCAGTCCTTGTTTGAATCATGTTTGGCTGAGGGTTGCTGATAATAAATTGTTTATGACGTGTGTTTTCAGGAGTCATGACATGTTTGAGGGTTATCCTGAGAATGCTCTTGCTTTGCGTGTTTTGCAGGAAGAGATTAGAAAGAGTGTTGAGGAAGGATTAAATGCTAAAGGGCAGGAAATAAAACTAAAATTAGGAAACTTGGTGATTTTGTCTCAGTCAGCGCACATTTATGATGATTGTTGGGAACGGTGCCAGAAGATAGTTGACATGCATTTATCTAAATATGCAGGATTGCTGTCTGAATTGGATACGAGGGGAAACTTGATTATCAACGTTGATGGTGGGGAGATTGTTGTTGAGCATACTAGTGCCACTAAAGAAACTTTGGGAGTTTATCGTGCTAAATCTGCTGAACAAATGCGGGATGTTTTGGTTAAGGAAAATATTGTTTCTTTAGTGCCTCATGCTTTGGATATTGGGTTGGAATTAATGAAGGCTGAGATTGCAATAAAATTGGGTGTTAATTATGTGCAGGACAATAAATTGGAATTGAATTTAAGGGGGGGATAAACATGGTTGTGTTGAGTGACAGGGATATTAAAAAAAGAATTGCAGAAGGCTCTTTGGTGATTGACAGTGTGGATGTGGATGCAATTGCGTTGGCGTCTGTTGACTTGAAATTGGGGAATAAGTTTAAGACTTTTAAAACAACTCAGGTTACGCATGTTGATACGAAGGACAGCATTCCTGCTGACATGATGGAGACTATTGAAAAGAATGATTCGCAGCCTTTTATTTTGCATCCTGGGGAGTTTGTTTTGGGGACAACAAAAGAGTATGTTAAAATGCCTGCTGATTTGGTTGCAAGGCTTGATGGACGAAGTTCTTTGGGCAGGTTGGGTGTTGTGATTCATTCAACTGCTGGCAGTGTTGATCCTGGGTTTGAGGGTTTTTTAACTTTGGAGATTGCTAATATTTCAAAAGTTCCAGTTAGTCTTTGGCCTGGAATGCGGGTGTGCAGGCTGACTTTTGATACATTAAGCTCTCCATCTGAAATGCCGTATAACAAAAGAAAGGAATCAAAGTATAACAAACAGCAGGAGCCTATTGCCAGCAGGATTTTTTTGGATAAATAATGTGGTGTTTTTATAGAGCATATTTTGTTTCTATCACGTCTGTTTTCACGCAGATTTCTAATTGTGGTGCGCTCGCTCTTATGATGTCCCACACTATTTTGTGTGCTTTTTTTAGGTCTTTGTATGCATGCCTTGCTTCTCCGTTCATTTCTCTGCCAGATAGCCCTGTTAGAATTCCTGTTATTTTGAATTGCCCATATTTATTTT
>JACQMU010000070.1 GCA_016203425.1 Candidatus Woesearchaeota archaeon | reverse complement strand
TTTTAACACAATTATTGATAAAGTTAACAATATCAGAATAGAAATAATTGAACTAAAAACAAAAGTAAACCATCTTGACAAAGATATGGATTTTGTTAAAAAAGATCTGGGGCTTGTTAAAATTGATACAGCATTGTTGAAAAGGAAAATAAATATAGTTTAATGGCAAAATACAACAAGATTTTCTGGCTTGAGGACATGCCTGATTTTTTGGAAGTGTACTTTCACGAAACTGAACAAACTGGGCTGAAAAGAGATGCTCTACTCTCTCGTGTAACTTTTGCGCATGATTTTGAAGAAGGCAAATTGAAAGTTAATGGCTCTTATGATTTGTATATTCTTGATGCAGATTTTCCTGATGTCTGCGAGCCCATTCATAGGCAAAAAACAGAAGAATACATAGACGCTATCAGAAATAACAAATTGGAATCTGGAAAACTTCTGCAATGTATGGACGACACAGAAACAAATAATTTTGCGAGATTTTACCGCCAATTTCTTGCTGAAAAGAAAAGCAAAGTTGTCGTGCTTTCGATGTCAAGTTTAGCACCGATTGTTGCATTCGCGCTCAATCTGCCATTTTATTGCAAGGGTGGTTTAGATGAAAACGAATGCAAAGCTGATTCAAAGTTTTGGAGAGGCCACATTAAAAGAGAGATTGAAATTGAAGATGCCGAGATGGACCGGATATGTGCGAAAGTTCATGTTGATAGAAAAAGTTTGGAGTTGAAGCTTTTAGAGAATTATGAGTGTGGCAGTGGAATTCATTTTATACAAAAATATCTTCTGTAAAAGGTTTATAAACACCTGCCTATTAAAATAGTTATGTTTGACCCAAAAAAAGTTTTCGGAGTTATCATACAACAAGGTCATTGTGTTTCGCTTGAAGTTACTGTGTCGTTTGCACAGGTAAAAACTGTAGATACTTGTTCTAACGAAGTAAAATATTTGTTGATTGCAATTCCTGATATTATTGAAAGTGTTGCTGCAGATATCAAAGCTGTGAGCGGGATGTCTGGCGAGCGTAACACGACAAAAAGCTATGTGGGTGAACTTACACGTGATGCGTTAGTTGATAAATTGGTGGGAGAGAAACATTACAAAAGATTACTCGGCCCGCTCATTGAAAATTTTGTTTACTTGCGCCCGCCGCATGACGAGCTTGATAAAAATATCAATAATTCTGATGTCATAGAATATCTTGATATTGGAATATTGCCTGAAGACTAATAATCTCCGTGCTTGTTCTGCCAGGAATATTCTCGTTTTCTTGCGGTTTTGCCGTAGCCACAGCTTGCGCACACGCCTTTTTGTGCGTGGTAAGAATGCCTTCCGCATCGTCTGCAAATTATGTGGGACTTTCCTTTTGACCTTTTCCCCATTGATGCAGTGCCTTTAGCCATAAAAAATCACTTATGCAGGAGATATTAGAATGATTGTGTCGCCTCGGATGAATGCTGTTCCTAATTTTCTGCTGACATTTCCGTCGACGCGTTCTTCAGTGTCTTCGAGTACGATGTTTATGTGAATGTCAAACGCTCTTAGTGTGCCTAAATATTGTTTGCCGCCTTTTAATTCAACAATTACTTTTTTGTCTCTTGCCCTGTTTAATGCGTCTAATGGTCTTGATTCCATAATTGTGCCTTTGTTGTTTTTGTGCTCTTACTATAGCGCGGTATTTAAACCTTGCGAAAACTTGACTTTTGCGCAGTATATTTTCAAAAGTCAAGGTTCCTGAATTTTTGTATTTCTATTATGTATAAAAACGCAAAAATTCAGAAAACAAAACTATAAATACTGGTTTTCATATGTTGTTCGCATGCGCGTAAAAAATGTGGTGATTAGCAGCCTTGGTGTTCTGGTTATTATTGTTGCAGTGGCTGGTGTTGCATGGTTGTTGCGTGCTCCTGAGCCTTATCCGCGTTTGATTCTTGATGCTGTTGAACTTCGTTCTGTGGGCAATAATTCATTGGCTAAGGCTAAGATTATTGATGATATGGACAAGAACATGGAGCGTGTTAAAGACGGTGTTATTGGTGATGAATGGGACAAATTAACAAGCTGTATTGATGCTGGCTGCACTGATGACTCGTTGCTTGATTTCATTTTGTCGATTGTTATTGCAAAGCCTGAAAAAGTGCCGCATGCGCGTCTTGTTGCCGATGCTGTTGTTGCCGGCCGTTTTTGGGGTTCAGATGATGTGTTAAAATTCTCCAAGGCAGTGACTGCTGCTAATGATGCGATTGCCGTGCTGAAAGCAAAGTCTGTTGACAAAAAGTGGGATGAGATTGTTGCATGTGACGGCAAGTGTGCTGAAAAGAATGCTCTTATTTTTGATGAAGTAAAACTTATTGTTGAGCTGGGTCTTCAGCCTTAACATGTCAATTACAATGTCAAATAACGAATCACGTGGTTTGTGGAGAATAATTGTTTTAATTGCAGTTATTACTGTCGCATTGTTTTTTTCAAAAAGCTCTATCACTGGGCATATTAGTCAGGATATCTCGCGCCAGCCGGTTGATTTGGTTGTTGGCAAAAGCCAGAGTTTTGTTGTTAGCTTGCCAAATAATGGCGAATTTTCATTGCGTTCATTGCGTGTTTCTGGCGAGGTTGTTGGTTCAGGCAAGGTAAAGGTTTTGCTTGACAATGGCAAAGGCATTCGTCGTTTGGTTTTTGCAAACATTCATGGTGTTGGAAAAGAGATTGATCGCTCGACGCAGTTTGTTGAAAGTTCTGATGATTTATCACAAGAGCTTGTTATCAACAGCTACCAAAGTCTTGAAAATGATGTTGCTGATGAAGGTGAAACAATTGCTGGTTCTTTCCGCAGCGTTTGTGTTGAAACATGTAACCTTAATCCTGATATGTTTACCAGCAGGCGTTATGAATTGCTGGTGTATGTCGAGCCTGGAGCGCAGGCTCATATAAACGAATTATTGTATACGTGATGTTTATGAAAATATTTATTGGTGCAGACCATGCTGGTTTCAAGTTAAAGGAAGATATAATTAAGTACTTGAAAACTTTAAAAATTTCTTTTGATGATCTCGGCACTTCAAGTGATGAACGTGTTGATTATCCTGATTTTGCATTCAAGGTTGCAGGCGCTGTTGCGAAAAACAAGAATGCGCGCGGTATTTTGATTTGTGGTACTGGCACTGGGATGGTTATTGCTGCGAATAAAGTGCGCGGCATTCGCGCGGCATTAATTTATGATGATTACACTGCAAGGATGGCGCGCGAGCATAATGATGCAAATATTGCGTGTTTGCGCGGTCGAAAGTTTCCAGTAAAGAAAGCTTTGAAAATTCTCAAAGTCTGGCTGAAAACATCTTTCAGCAGGGAATTGAGGCACAAACAAAGGTTGGAAAAAGTCTCAAAATATGAAGAAAAGTTTCACGCGTGCCTGCCTTAAAATGGTTGTTAAAATTATTCCTTCGGTTCTGGCAACAAGCAAGAAAGAATTGGTTGAGA